>CAYTXK010000081.1:4229-8651 GCA_964441645.1 uncultured Acidobacteriota bacterium | reverse complement strand
CATCGCCAAGGAGCGCAAGGTTCTCTTCCACACCGACGCCACCCAGGCCGTGGGCAAGATTCCCGTCGATGTGCAGAAATTGAACGTTGACCTGGCCTCGCTCTCCGCCCACAAAATGTACGGGCCCAAGGGCGTGGGCGCGCTCTACGTGCGGCGCAAGAACCCGCGCGTGCAGGTGGCGCCCATCATTGACGGCGGCGGGCACGAGCGCGGCATGCGCTCGGGCACGCTCAACGTCCCCGGCATTGTGGGCTTCGGGGCCGCCTGCGAAATCGCCCTGAAAGAGATGCCGGCGGAGATGGAGCGGATGCGTCGGCTGCGCGACCGCCTGAAGGACAACATCATGAGCCGTTTGGACGAGGTGTACATCAACGGCTCCATGGCCCACCGGCTGCCGAACAACCTGAACATCAGTTTTGCCTACGTGGAAGGGGAGTCGCTGCTGATGGGCATCAACGACGTGGCAGTCAGCTCCGGCTCGGCCTGCACCTCGGCCACCTTGGAGCCCAGCTACGTGCTCAAGGCGCTGGGGGTGGGCGAAGACTTGGCCCACACCTCCATCCGTTTCGGGCTGGGCCGGTTCAACACCGAGGAAGAGGTGGATTACGTCACCGACCGCCTGGTGGAAGTGGTGAGCCGCCTGCGCGAGCTCTCCCCGCTCTATGAAATGGCCAAAGAGGGCGTGGACTTGAAGCAGATGCAGTGGAAGACGGACTAGCGAAGGCCTGGGAGATTACGGTTTTACGCTTTCAAAGGAGAGGATAGATGTCATATAGCGACAAGGTACTTGATCATTACAAGAACCCGCGCAACGTCGGCAGCCTGCCCAAGGACGACCCCACGGTGGGCACCGGCCTGGTGGGGGCGCCGGAGTGCGGCGACGTGATGAAGCTGCAGATGCGCATCAACCCGGAGACCGAAGTCATCGAGGACGCCAAGTTCAAGACCTTCGGCTGCGGGTCGGCCATCGCCAGCTCTTCGCTGGCCACCGAGTGGGTGAAGGGGAAGACGGTGGAGGAGGCCTTGAAGATCAAGAACACCGACATCGTCAAGGAGCTCAGCCTGCCCCCGGTGAAGATTCACTGCTCGGTGCTGGCCGAAGACGCCATCAAGGCCGCCCTCTCCGACTACCGGCGCAAGCAGGGCACGCAGCTCGAAACGGCGCCGTCCACGCCGGCGACCACCTCGGCGCACTAAAAGCCGGAGGCGGCCGGCAGCGCTCGGTTTGTCTGCCGAGCCGATCGAGAGACACCTATGGGCGAAGCCACGGTTCAATTGAGCGAGCGGGCCATCAACCGCATTCGCGAGTTGGTGGGCGAGGGGAAGCTGCCCCCCACGGCCGGCCTGCGCATGGCCGTGCAGGGAGGCGGATGTTCGGGCCTGACCTACGCGGTGCGCTTCGAAAACCAGCCCACGGCCCGGGACAAAGTGATTGAGTTCGCAGAGGGCGTGCGGGTCTTTGTCGATCCTAAGAGCCTGATCTACCTGGCCGGGACGGTTCTCGACTTCAAGAACGAACTGATCCAGCAAGGGTTTGTTTTCGAGAACCCCAACGCCAAGAAGGGCTGCGGCTGCGGCGCCTCCTTCTCGGCCTAGGGTCGCCTTTTCAGCTTGGGCAAGGTTGGCGGCGGGCGCGCCAACCTTTTTTTGTGGGCGCTGGCCAAAGGGAAAAATGACGGAGAAAACCACCACCAAAGAAAAAGATGCAGCGGGGACGGGCGCGGCCCGGGCGTGCTGGGATTGCGCAGCGGCGGTGGGCGAGGAACATTTCTGCCACGCCTGCGGGAAGATTCAGCCGGCGCTGCCCGGCACGGAGTACTTCGGTTTCTTCGGGCTGAAGCGCAAGCTGCAACTGGACGTGGCGGCGCTCGAGCGCCAGTTTCACCAATTGAGCTGGAAGCTGCACCCGGACAATTTCCATCGCGCCTCCACCTACGAGCAGGAGCTGAGTCTGGAAAAGACCGCCACCTTGAACGACGCCTACCGCACGCTGCGCGACCCGGTGGCCCGGGTCGAGTACCTGCTGGGGCAAGAAGGCGTGCGCCGCGAAGGAGAAATCAAGCAGCAAGCCCCGCCCGATTTGCTGGCGGAAGTGTTCGAGCTGAACGAATACTTGGAAGAGTTGCGCGCCGCCAAGCGCTCGGGCGGGGACGCCCGCGAGATGGAAGAGTTGCGCCATCGGCTGCAGCAGGCCCGCGAGAGCTTTCAGGAAAAGATGGATGGGGTGATGGCGGAGCTCTCGGCGCAGTTTAGCCGCTTTGACGAGAGTGGCGACACCGCCGGCCGCCAGGCGGCGCTGGAAGCGATGAGTGAAATTCTCAACCGGCATTCCTACATTCGCAACCTGGTGCGCAATGTGGCGGACGAGTTGGAGGAAGCGTGAGCCGGATTGTCGGCATCGATTTGGGCACGACCTACAGCCTGGTGGCCACCACCGAGGCAGGGACGCGCCAGCCGCGCTGCCTGCCGGATGAGCAGGGGCGGACGCTGGTGCCGTCGGTGGTGTCGCTCGACCCCGACGGGACGCTGGTAGCCGGCTGGGCGGCCCGGGAGCGGCTGCTCACGCAGCCCGAGCGCACCGTTTATTCGGTCAAACGCCTGATGGGCAGAGGCGTCGCCGATGTGCAAGAAGAGCTCAAACTTTTTCCCTTCCGGGTGGTTTCTGGCAGCGAGGCGGTGATTAAAATCCAGTTGGGGGAACGCGTGTTTACGCCGCCGGAAATCTCCGCCGTCATCCTGCGGGAGCTCAAGCGGCGCGCCGAGACTTTTTTCGGTGAGGAGATCACGCGGGCGGTGATTACCGTTCCCGCTTATTTCAACGACGCCCAGCGGCAGGCGACCAAAGACGCCGGGCGCATCGCGGGGCTCGAGGTGGAGCGGCTGGTGAACGAGCCGACCGCCGCCTCGCTCGCCTACGGGCTCGACAAGCACCAGCGGGCCCTGATCGCCGTCTATGACTTCGGCGGCGGCACTTTCGACATCTCCATTCTGAAATTGCAGGAGGGGTTGTTCGCGGTGCAGGCCACGAACGGCGACACCCACCTGGGCGGGGACGACATTGACAACCTGCTGGCGGAAAAAGTCCGCGCGGAGATTCGCCAACAGTTTGGGCTGGACGTGCGCGAGGACGCGGAGCTTTATCAAAGGCTGCGGGAGGCGTTAATCGGCGCCAAACACCGTCTGTCGCAGGCGGAGCGGGCTGAGGTGCGCTTGCCCGTGGGGAAGGGCGAGTACGTGCGCGAGGTGACGCGGGCGGAGTTTGAAGCCTGGATTGCGCCTATCGTCGAGCGCACCCTCGCGCCCTGCAAGCTGGCGCTGAAAGACGCCGGGCTGAAGCCGGAGCAGATCGACGAAGTGGTGCTGGTGGGCGGCTCGACGCGAGTGCCGCTGGTGCGGCGGCGCGTGGAAGAGCTTTTCGGGCGCAAGCCGCATTGCGAGTTGAACCCGGACGAAGTGGTAGCACTGGGAGCCGCGGTGCAGGCCAGCATCCTCGAGGGCGGCGTGCGCGACATGCTGCTGCTCGACGTTACCCCGCTGTCGCTAGGCATCGAGACCATGGGCGGCGCCGTGGCCCGAATCATCCCGCGCAACTCGACCATCCCGGCCAGCGCCACGGAAACTTTCACCACCTACAAGGATAACCAGACAGGCGTTGAGATTCACGTGGTGCAGGGAGAGCGTGAGTTGGCGCAGGACTGCCGCAGCCTGGCGCGCTTCACGCTAAAAGTACCGCCGCAGCCGGCAGGGTTGCCGCGCGTGGAGGTGAAGTTTCTGATCGATGCCAACGGGATTCTGAACGTGACCGCCACCGACCTGCGCCGGGGTGGGGAGCATTCGGTGGAGGTCAAGCCCAGCTACGGGCTGACGGATGAGGAAGTGGAGCGGATGATCGTTGAATCGATCGAGCACGCGGAAGCCGACTACGCGGCCACGCAGTTGATCGCTGCCCGCAACGAGGCCGAAACCGTGTTGCGGGCTGCGGAGCGCGCGCTCGCCGAAGAGCAGGCGCGGGGCCTGGCAGGCGACGAGCGGGAGCGCATCGAGCGGGCGCGGGCGGCGCTGGCGGAAGCGGTGCAGGGCGAGGACTACAAGCGGATTCGAGCGCGGCTCGAGGAGCTGAACCAGGCCACGCACCATCTGGCGGAGCTGCTGATGGATTCGGCGGTGCAGACGGCGCTCAAGGGCAAGCGCGCCAGTGAAGTAAACTTCTAACGGAGGCGAAGCCGGGAATGGCCAGGCCGGTGAAGGTTACGTTCCTGCCGATGGGGAAGACGGTCGAGGTGGACCTCGACCAGATGCCCTACAAAGAGCACGGCAAGCCGGGGTCGTTTCTCGACATCGCGCTGAACCACCACCTGCACCTCGAACACGCTTGCGGAGGCAACTGCGCCTGCACAACCTGCCACGTGTGGGTGCATCAGG
>CAYTXK010000081.1:0-4219 GCA_964441645.1 uncultured Acidobacteriota bacterium | reverse complement strand
GATTCCCGCCTGGAACCGCAACTACGTCAGCGAAGGCGGCGAGTCCATGATGGCCGGCACGGCGAAGAAGGAAGAGTAGGAGGCTTCATGCCGGGAGGGTTGACCTGGGACGATACCGAGGGCCTCGCGCTGGCCTTGCGGGAGAAATTTCCCGACACCGACCCGCTGACGGTGCGCTTCACCGACCTGCACCGCTGGGTGATCGAGCTCGAGGGCTTTGCCGACGACCCCAAGGGCTCGAACGAAGGCAAGCTCGAGGCCATCCAGATGGCCTGGCTCGAAGAGTGGCAGGAAGACCACTAAGGGTGCGTCCTGCGCTTTGTGCGTTGTTCATATCCTCAAGCCTCGCGTTGACGCTTTTCTTGCCTGTACTTCATAATGACGGTACCGGCGGCGCCATGGTGCAACGGCTAGCACGGCAGTCTTTCAAGCTGCAGATCCGGGTTCGATTCCCGGTGGCGCTACCAGTTTTTGAACCATTTATCGCATTAGATTGCATTACAACGGCGCATTCAGTACCATCCGAGCGCTTGGTACCTGTAGTACTCTAGTACCGTTGACACTTTCGAGGCTGGCAGGCGAGACTCTGGCCGCACGCGAAGTCGGGGAGTACGCGCAGTGATGAGGTCTGGCGAAGTTCCTAAGTCACGAGGATTCAGCCTCTTAGAGCTGATGATCGTCATCACCATCCTGCTGGTGATGGCGGGGATCGCGACGCCGGGGCTGGTGCGGGCGGTGCGCTTCTACCAGTTGGAGTCGACGGCCAACCAGGCCAAGAACATGATCCTGAGCGCGCGCTACGAAGCCATGCGCCGTAACGTGCGGATTTGCGCGGTTTTCGACGCTACCAGCGGCGAAAACCGGTACGGCTTGGACCTCAACGGTCCCTGCAACAACGCCAATCCCACGCTGGACCCCGGCGAGCCCATCCTGGTGAGCCCCGTTGCGCAAGATTGGTTTAACGGAGGCGTCCCCACAGTGCCTCCCAGCTATAACGGCTTGCCGGCGGGGTACGATGCCGCTAATAGCGAGGTGCCGGTCGCTTACCGCATCACGTTCTCGCCGCGCGCGGTGCTGGTCAGGTCGGTGGGCGGGGGCCCCTGGACGACGCCGGCGCGGGTGCAACTTTTCATGTTGCGTCGCGCGCAAGGCGGGCTGGACGTGGACCGTATTTTGATCACGGTGACCCCGATGGGCAAGGTGAAGCTTTTCCGCGGGGACTTTGCCGGCAACACGTGGCGGACGATGTGAAGGCAGAGGAGAAGGCGCAGCCATGACGAGTTCCTCCGGGGTTCCTCGGACTCGCCCTCAGGCGGGTTTTTCGATGATCGAGTTGATGATCGCGATTTTGATCCTGATAGTCGGCATCACAGCGGTGGCGCAGTTGATTCCGGCCGCCATGGAGAGCAACTTCCGCAACCGCTATGACAGCAGCGGGATGATTTATGCGCAGCGGCAGCTCGAGCTGATGACCAGCCAGGACATTCAGGTGGGCAACCCGGCCGCCAACGGGCACTATGCCTTTGTCACCACGCTGCCTGATGGTGTGTTGTTCCCGATTCGCCTGGGGTTGAACAGTCCGGCGGCGGGTTGCATCCCTCCTGCGGTCACCCCGGCCATCCCCATCAGCTGCTCGGACGTGGGGGCCGCGATCGCCACGGACCCCAGCAGCGGTAACCTATTGATTGACTGGACCCAGGCCGCGGGCGGTGTGGCGGCGAATTACCGCAATCAATTCAGCTCGCCCGAAGGGTATCTCTACGAAACCCGGTGGCGGGTGACGACCCTTTTCGCCACCCTCAGCGGGGTGACGCGGCCGGTAGCGAAACGCATCATCCTCTCCACACGCGGCGGCCCTCCGGGCGTCGCCGCCCCCCCGACCACGTTCATGACCTGGACGGCGTGGAAGTGAGAGGAGAACCGAAATGAGGAAACGGCAACAGGGCTTCTCCTTGCTGGAATTGCTGCTGGTGCTGAGCATCTTCATAGTGGTGAGCGGGGCGGTGTTCGAACTGCTGAACGTGGCCCAGCTTCGCTACCGCGCCGAGCAGGAATTCTTGGAGAGCTTTCAGGGCGCCCGCCTGGGAGTGGACCTGATGGTACGGGACATCCACAACGCCGGCTACCCGCCGCCCAACACTTTTCCCGGCAATTTCGGCAAACCACCGACGCCGGCCGCGTATCCGGCGGGCACGTGGACGAACCCGCTGCTGGCTCCGGCCGGAGTGCAAAACCGCTTTGCCATCGGGATTCTGGGAGTGGGCGGAGGCGGCGTGATGAGCACCACCTGCACGGTCAACGGCGGCGGCAACCCCTGCCGCATCCCCAATGCCTGGGACCTGATAATGGAGGAGGACATTGACCCGGAAAACAATAATCCGGCGCCTCAGATTGAATGGGTCCGTTACTCCATGGACGGGGCGGGAAACAACTCTCCGGCGCGCCCGGCGGGCGCCGTTACCTCGACACTGCACCGCACCATTCGCATCAAGGCAGCCGGCGGCGACCCGACGCTCAACCCCGCGCCGGTGCCGTTCGTTGAGAATATCGTGCAGGACTCGACCGTAGCCGTGAATGTCAACACCAACCCGGCGGTGTTCATCTATGAATGCGACCCACTGATGCTGGTGGCGCCCGGGGTTTGCACGGCCGAAAACATCAAGAACGTGTACGTCACCCTGCGCGTGCAAAGCACGCGGGCGGACCTGACGACGCAGCAATTCCGGCAGATTACTGTGCGCGGGCTGGCCAGCCGCAACTATCCCAGCCGGCAGTGAGGGCGAAGGGAGAAGTGGAAATGTCCCGTCACCGGACTAGAAAGAGGCAGCCCTTCGGCTTCACTCAGGGCGAGCGAGGGGTGGTGTTGCTGCTGGCGATTGTGGCGCTGCTGCTGATCAGCGCGGTGGGGGCCGCGATCCTCTACATGGCCGCCTCGGAGAGCGGTTTTGTGGGGAGCCAGCGGCTGTCGGCGCGGGCCTTTTACGCCGGCATGGGCGGCCTCGAGGAAGCTCGCTACCGACTGTTGCCGGCCCTTACTCCGGCTACAGGGTTGAACTTCACCAACCCGATTGACCTGGACCCGCTGGTGGCTCCGCCGCAAATCTTCCCCTGCACGGCCAGCGAGCTGGCCGGGACGCTGGTTCCTTGCCAGACGTCCAGCGTCACACCCTTAACGGTGCCGGTTCCGGTGGGAGCGGTGGCCCCTTCCCGGGCCGACAACGTGCTCTACATCATGAATTCCACGGCGGTGGCGCCCGCGCCCCCGGGGGCCAATGCCGGCCTTCCGGCTTCGGCCACCAACGATCCCTTCGTGGTGACGGAAGTGCCCCTCCAGAATGTTCGCACGGTGGCTACCATCCAGCCCGGGGCGGGGGGGGCCACTTCGGTTCCCTACCAGTGGATTCGCATCAACATCAAAACGGAGCGCGCCAGCCAGCAGGACTTGAACTTGGACGGCATCACGGCCGACGACGAACCGATTTTCAACTACCTGGGCCGGCAATACCGTCGCGCCGACTTGCTGATTTTCGACCCCACGGGTTCGGTGCTGCCGCCTCCCTGGGGGCCTCCGCCGCCGCCGGACTCGGGACGGAACTGCGTGGCCGCGGTTTGCGCCCTGCCGGTGTACGAGGTAACCACCTTCGCCACCATTCCCGGCCCCACGCCCACGGGGCGGGTGGTGCGCAACGAGGTTTCTTCTCTCACGGGGTTTTCGATTAACGCCGGCATATTGTCGCAGCCGGCCATTGACCAGGCGGGGGGCTCCACCTACATCGGCTACGACCAGTGCGACCCGCAGTGCCCGCCGGGCAGTCCAGACGGGCCGCCGATCAAAGACCTTAACCCTTATACGGCTTTTGCGGGGGACCCGGGGATTATCCCCAATTGCAGCTATGTGGAACCGCTGCAATCCAGCGCGGCCGCCGGCTCGAAGATTACCAATGCGGCGGCGCGAACTTATCCCAACACGTGCACGGTTACCTCGCCGCTGGCCTCGAACGCCTTTGCGTGCATTCGGGAAGCCGCGCCCTTTCCCTACGATGTCCCGACTCTCATCAACATCCTGCGCCCCACGGCGGTCAACATTCCCCCGGGGAACTACACGAACATTCCCAGCGGCGGCATTTCCTTAGGGACTTTCCCGCCCGCTCCTTACCCCGGGAACCTGGTCAGCGGCACGGGCGCGAACTCGGCGCCTTCGGGCGGACTTGCCGCGGTG
>CAYTXK010000080.1:7465-8739 GCA_964441645.1 uncultured Acidobacteriota bacterium | reverse complement strand
AGGTACAGGTGGGAGCGCGGGGCTATCTCGACGTCTCGCAGGCCTGCGAGATTCTGGAGATCCCTACCGGGCAAATCACCCGGGCGATGGGCGACGTCCACCCGCTGGGCAACCCGCACTACTGGCTCGATCCGGCCAATGGGCGCCGCATCGCCCAGGCCATTCAGGTCAAGCTGGCGGAACTGCAGCCGGGCGATGCCGCTTACTTCCAGCAACGCTACCAGGACTTTGACCGGCGGCTGGCGGAGGCCGAAAAAGCGTGGGACCAGAAAATGGCGCCCTATCACGGCTACAAAGTCGTGACCTACCACCGTTCCTGGCCGAACTTCACCACGCGCTTCGGCCTGGAGGTGGTGGGCTACGTGGAGCCCAAGCCGGGCATCCCCCCCAGCCCCAGCCACACGCTGGAGCTCATCAACTACATGAAACGGGAAAACATCAAGATCATTCTGGTGGAGCCGTACTTTGACCTGAAAACCCCCAACGCCGTGGCCCGAGAGACGGGCGCGCAGGTGCTAGTGCTGCTGCCTTCCGTGGGCGGCGAGAAAGAAGTCACTGACTACCTCAAGCTTTTCGACTACGATATTCAACTTCTAACTCAGGCGCTCGCCCGGGAGAAATAGACTTGAGCACGTTTGAATTCCTCGCGGCTCCGTTCGTGGCCAGTCTCATCCTGACCGGCATCCACGCCTACCTGGGCGTGCACGTAGTGGAGCGGGGGGTGATTTTCGTCGACCTGGCGTTGGCGCAAATCGCCGCCCTGGGGGCCACGATCGCCATCCTGGCGGGGATGGACCCTCACGGGGGCGGCGCCTACTGGATCAGCCTGGGTTTCACGTTTCTGGGCGCCGCCATCTTCGCGCTGGTGCGAGCGCGACGCACGCACATCCCGCAGGAAGCGTTCATCGGCATCACGTACGCGGTCGCTTCCGCCGCCGCCATCCTGGCGATGAGCAAGGCGACCGGCGAAACCGAACACTTGAAGGACATGCTGGTGGGGAACATCCTGGCGGTCTCCTGGGCGGAGGTGGAGCGGACGGCGCTTCTCTACGGCGCCATCGGACTGTTCCACTACATCTTTCGGGGGAATTTTCTGCTGATATCTACGAATCCCGCGGGAGCCGAGGCGGCCGGACTCTCCATCCGCTTCTGGGATTTCCTTTTTTATGCCTCGTTCGGGTTTGTGGTCACTTCATCGGTGGCCATCGCCGGCGTGCTGCTGGTGTTCTGCTACCTGGTGGTGCCGTCGGTGGGAGCGATGCTGTTCGCCGATC
>CAYTXK010000080.1:0-7400 GCA_964441645.1 uncultured Acidobacteriota bacterium | reverse complement strand
GTCGGCGCTAGGGGTCTATCTCTCGGTGGCGCTCGACCTGCCCACCGGGGCCACGATTGTCTGCACCTTCGGGTTAGTCCTGGTGCTGATGGCACTGGCGCGACTGCTTCTCTTCCGGCGGCGCGAGGCCCCCGAAACCGCTCCGGCGTTGGCGGCGGTGGCGCACGGGCAGAGCTCCAATCCCGGCCACAGGCGATAAGAGAACAACAAGTCCCTCCTTCGGCCCCGGTGATGGCCGGATGGTATGATTTCTGCTCGCCTGCGCAATGACACACGGCTCAGAATCGTTCCGCTTCGAGGTGGTGGCGCGCGACCGTGGCTCGTCGGCGCGCGTGGGACGGCTGCTTACACCGCACGGAGCGGTGGACACGCCGGTGTTCATGCCGGTGGGGACGGCGGGCAGCGTCAAGGCGATGAGCCAGGAGATGCTGGAGGAGCTGGACGCCCAGCTTCTGCTGGCCAACACCTACCACCTCTTGCTGCGGCCGGGGCCGGAGGCGGTTCGCGCTCTGGGAGGGCTGCACGGCTTCATGGGCTGGCGGCGGGCTTTGCTGACCGATAGCGGCGGCTTCCAGGTGTTCTCGCTGGATACGCTGCGCAGCATCAGCGAAGAAGGCGTAACTTTTCGCTCGCACCTTGACGGCAGCAAGCAGTTTCTTTCGCCCGAAAAGGCCGTCGAGATTCAAGGGGCGCTGGGCGCTGATGTAATCATGGCCTTCGATGAGTGCCTGGCCTACCCCGCCAGCCGCGAAAAGGCGCGGCAGTCGATGGAGTTGACGCTGCGCTGGGCGGAGCGCTCGCGGGCGGCGTTCGCGCGCGCCGACTCGACGCGGCAGGCGCTGTTCGGCATCGTACAAGGGGGGACCTACGCCGACCTGCGGCGCCAATGCACCGAGCGCCTGGTGGAGATGGACTTCCCCGGCTACGCCATCGGCGGACTGGCGGTGGGCGAGCCGACGGCGTTGAGCTACGAAATGACCGAAGCCAGCGTGAGCGCCCTGCCGGAAGACAAGCCGCGCTACCTGATGGGGGTGGGCTACCCGCACGACCTGGTGGAATACGCGCGGCGCGGGGTGGACATGATGGATTGCGTGCTGCCCACGCGCAATGCGCGCAACGCCTATCTTTTTACGTGGTCGGGACGGGTGCACCTCCGCAATGCTGCCTACGCGCGCGACGCGCGGCCCATTGACGAGCGCTGCCGCTGCGGGGTCTGCCGGCGCTACACGCGCGCCTACCTGCGGCACCTGTTCAATGCGGGAGAAATCCTGGCGGCGGTGCTGGCCACCTACCACAATCTCTACTTCTATCTCGACATCATGCGACGCCTACGAACTGCTATTCGGGAAGGGCGCTTGGAAGAGCTGGGGGCGGAATTGGCCCCGACCCGGGCCAGCGAGTCGGAAGCGAGAGCTTGACAAGATCGGCATGAAGCGACAAAAGAAGAGTGGGATGTCGAGCACCGCAGCCCGGAAGGCCGTCTCTCTTCTTACGTTTACTCTCTGGCTCGGCTTGACCGCCTGCCAGGGCAGTGGAAACGCAGGTCCCTGCACTCCAATTCCATCCGTTACTTCCATTACTCCCACCAGCGCCGCGGCGCTCGGCCCCGCGTTCACACTCACGGTGGACGGGGTGGATTTCGTGTCCAACTCCATCGTGCGCTGGAAGGCAAGCGACCGCGTCACAACCTTTGTGAGCAACACGCAATTGCAAGCGGCCATCCCGGCGAGCGATCTGCGCTCGCAGGGCACGGCCGAGGTGACCGTGTTCAACCCCATTGGGAGCGGCTGCAGCTCGAACGCGGCCACCTTCACCATCAACGCGCCCCGCACGGCCAAGTTCGCTTACGTCACCAGCCCGCTGGCCGACGTGGTTGTCGGGTTCAGCATCAATTCTTCGACGGGGGAGTTGAGCTTGCTCGGGGCCGACGCCGCAGGTGACACGCCGCTGGGGCTGGCGACTGATCCGGTAGGCAAGTTTCTGTATGTGGCCAACTTCGACTCCAACAATGTCTCGATGTACACCATCAATTCGGCCAACGGTGATCTGACCTCCCTCGGAACCGTAGGCGCGGGACTCCAGCCGGTGGCGGTGGCGGTTCATCCTTCGGGCCAATTTGCCTACGTGGCCAACGAAGGGTCGAACAACATCACGCAGTATTCGATCAATACCACGACCGGCGCGCTGACGTCCCTGGGGACGGTGGCCGCGGGCTTCAACCCGACGGATATCACCGTCGATCCCACGGGCCAATTCGCCTATGCGGCCAACTTCGGCTCGGGGACGGTTTCAGTGTACGAGGTGAATACCACTACGGGACTGTTGTCCTCTCAAGGCGAGGTGGCCGCCGGGGGCGACGCCGAGTCCATCACTGTGCACCCGTCGGGCGAGTTTGCTTATGCGGGAAACTTGCTGGCCGGCACGATATCTTTCTTCACGGTCAACACGAATACAGGCGCGCTGACTTTGAACGGCGGGGTAGCCGCCGGCTTTGGGACTGACTCCATCGCCGTTCATCCCACGGGGGAGTTCGCCTACGTGGTCCTGCAAGGCTCCGGGCTAGTGGCGGTGTACACGTTGAACACGGACACCGGAGTGTTGACGTTTGTCGGCTCGGTGGCGCCCGACTCGCCGGGGTCGGGACCTCATCAGATTGTCGTTGACCCATCGGGCCAGTTCGCCTTCGTCACCAATCTGTCTACCGGCAACGTCTCGCTGTTCGAGATCAACGACTCGACGGGCGAACTGACTTTCGTCGAAGTAGTCGACGCCGGCGTGAGCGCCGACTCTATGGCTCTCGCGGGACGAACTCCCTAGCCGCGCCGATTGACAAAGCCCGGCCTAGCCCGTAGAGTGCGTGGGCCGCAAATCAAGCCTTTTCCCTGGAGGGCAAGATAATGTCCAAGCGAGTTCTGTTCTCTCTAGCTGTGTTCTGTTTGCTGGTGGCGGCTCCGCTGGTGGGCCAAGCCCAGCAGCAAGAATCCCCGGTCTATACCTATGTAGCCGAATGGAGCATCCCACGCGATAAATGGGGCGACTTCACGGCGGGCTTCGAGAAAGATTCACGGCCTATCCTGGAGCGCATGACTGCGGGGGGAACGCTCGTGGACTGGGGCTCATTCTCCACCGTGGTGCACTTGCCCAACGAGGCCACCCACGGCATCTGGTGGAGCTCCACCAGCCAGGCGGGCATCGAGCGCGCGCGCCAGGAGTTGCTGAAGGTGGCACCCAACCCAGCACTACTGGCGGCCACCATGCACCGAGATTATTACCAACGCTCCCTCACCCACCAGGCCAAGCCAACGCCTACGGGGGCGGTGTCGGGCTATCTGCTGGTTTCCTCCTCGCAAGTACAGCCGGCAAAGGGACAGCAGTGGCGCGAGTTGTGGGACAAGTACAGCAAACCGACCTACGATGAGCTGCTGGCAAACGGCGCCATCCTCTACTACGCCCTTCAGGTCGAGCAAGTGCACACCAACGATCCCGGGCTGCGCTATGTCGTCGTGATTACTCCGAATGCCGAGGGGCTGGACAAGGTAACTGAAACCTTCCGCGCCATGGGCGAGAAGCGCGGTCCGGTGGAGAACCGCAGCATCGGCGCGGCTTTCGCCGACGTGACCGTGGCGGGAATGCACCGGGACTTCTTCGCGCAAGTGCTGAGTTACATGCACAAGTAGGCCGACGCGGGTAACTCGAGTCTCCCTCGGCCACAAAAGCGGCCCGGCGTTGTTTCCTTGCCCCTCAAGGGCACTCGTGGCGCGGACGGGCAGCCTTGACAGGACCTGCGGGGTGGGGGCATTCTATTTTCTCTCGCGAATGAGTTGATACCTGCCCGCAGGCCCCGCAGTCAGTGGAGCGGGCAGGCTTTTCTTGTTTTTAGGAGAGGATGAGTTTGCTCGCTTTTCTGCAGTCACAGCCAGGGGGGGCGTGGACGGCACTGATTCCCCTGCTGCTGATGCTGGCGATTTTCTATTTCCTGTTGATTTTGCCGGCCCAGCGCCAGCGGAAACGGCAGGAACAGATGCTGTCGGCTCTGAAGACCGGCGACAAGGTGGTCACCTCCGGCGGCATCTATGGAACCATCGTCGGGTTACGCGACGATGTGATACAACTACGCATCGCCGACCAGGTGCGGATTGAAGTCTCCCGCTCCGCCATTGCCGGCCACCAGCCCACGAAGGAGGAGCAGCCCGCCAGCCCCGCCGCCCGCGGGGCGAGCTAACCGCCCGCTATGAAGCCCAACCTGCGCTGGAAAGCGACCATCATCGGGGCGGTGGTGCTGGCTTGTCTCGTCGGCCTCACTTGTTTCCGCCGGGGAACGGACGGCAAAGCGCGCTTTTCCTTCCCCACCACGCTGGCCGACCTGCGGGAGAACGTAAGCCGCCGGCTCAACCTGGGCCTCGACCTCCGCGGCGGCATGCACATGATTCTGCAAGTGCAAGTGGACGAAGCGGTCAACATTGAAACCGACCAACTCGCCGACCGGCTCCCCGGTGTGCTGCGCGAGCAAGGGGTCAACGTCGAGTCGGCCCGCAAGACCGACACCACTCATGTTCAGGTCCTGGGAATTCCCCCTGAACAGTTGGACCGCGCTCGCAGCTACTTGCAGGAGCAGTATGCCGGTACCTACACGCTGGGCTCGCTGGGCGGCGAGCAGAGCGGCCTGGTGCTGGAGCTGACCCCCAGCGCCGTCTCGCAAATCCGACAGGAGACCCTGCGCACCTCGATTGAGATTATCCGCACCCGCATCGATGAGCTGGGGGTGACCGAGCCCACCATCGCCGAGCACGGCCGCGGCGAGCGCGGCATCCTGGTGCAGTTGCCGGGGGTGGACGATCCGGCGCGGGTCAAGGGGCGGCTGCAATCCACTTCGATGCTGGAAATCAAGCTGGTCAAGGAAGGCCCGTTCGCCAGCGAGAGCGAAGCCCTGGGCAAGACGGGCGGGCTGCTGCCGCCCGATTCCATGCTCCTGCGCGAGAGCCCCGGCGCCCGGCGCAACCGTGAGGGTGAGCCAGCCTGGTACATCGTCAGCCGCACCTCGGCGGTGACTGGACGCGACCTGCGCACTGCCCGCGCCGAAATCAACCCGGAAAGCCCCGGCACCTTCCAGATTTCCTTTTCGCTCAGCCGCGATGGGGCCGCCCGCTTCGGCCCCTTCACCGAGGGCAACATCGGGCAGTTGCTGGCCGTGGTGCTGGATAACCGCATCCAGTCGGTGGCCACCATCCAGAGCCGCATCGAGGATTCCGGCCGCATCACTGGCCAGTTTGCGCTGGAGGAGGCGCGTGACCTGGCCGTGGACTTGCGCTCAGGCGCTCTCCCGGCCTCCATTCGCTTTCTCGAAGAGCGCACCGTAGGGCCTTCGCTGGGCGCCGATTCCATCCGCGCCGGGTTTATTGCTTCGACCGTGGGGCTCTCGGCCGTGGTGTTCTTCATGTTGTTTTACTACCGGCTGGCGGGGGTGAACGCCGTCGTTTCGCTGGTGCTCAACGTCATTATCCTGCTGGCGGTCCTGTCGTACTTCGGGGCCACACTCACCCTGCCCGGCATCGCGGGGATTGCGCTAACCATCGGCATGGCCGTGGACGCCAACGTGCTGGTCTTCGAGCGGATCCGCGAGGAGCTGCGCGCCGGCAAGAGCGTGGTTTCGGCGATGGAGAACGGCTTTGACCGCGCCTTTACGACCATTTTTGACTCCAACGCCACCACTATCGTCGCTGCTATTTTCCTGTTCATGTTCGGCACCGGCCCGGTGAAGGGCTTTGCCGTCACGCTGACCATCGGCCTAGTGGCGAATTTGTTTACGGCGGTGTATGTCTCCCGTGCGATGTTCGAATTCCTGCTGAGCCGCCCAGCCGGCGCGGCCGGCCGGCCGGCAAGCTTGAGTATCTGAGATGATGCAACTCTTCCGCGAGCCCAAGTTCAATTTCCTGCGCTACCAGTGGTACTGGATCGGGGCGTCGTGGGTGTTGATTCTGGTGGGCTTTGCCTCGTTATGGCTGAAAGGCGGGCCGCGCTATGGGGTGGACTTCAAGGGGGGCACGCAAGTCTACGTCAAATTCGCCCAGACCCCTGACCTCGACCGCCTGCGCGTGGCGCTGCGGGAACAGAACCTGAGCGAAACCACACTGCAGAGCTACGGCCGACCGGAAAACAACGAAGTTATTATTGGCAGCGAACAGGTGGGCCAGGAGGAGCAAGCGGCCGATACCAGCCGCCAGAAAATTCTCACCGCCTTGCAGAGCATCTTCCAGAAGCCAGCCGACAAATTCGACCTCAACCACAGTGGCACGGAAAGTCTGCGCGAGGAGCTGCAGCGGCTCGACCCCTTGGGCTTGAGCGCCAAACCCACCGAGGCCGCCGACCGCTACCGGCAGATCGCGGAACGAATTACCGACTTCCGCGATAAACAAAGAGGAGGCCTGCTGAAAGGCTTCGAAGAGCTGCGCGGGCTTCCGGAGGTGCCGCCCGTGGTGGCGAGCGCATTGGAGCAAAGAGCCTACCTGGCGCCCTTTGTGGTGCGGAACGCCGAGGTGGTGGGGCCCAAAGTCGGCCGGCAGTTGCGCCGGCAGGCGCTGCTGGCCACCGCGCTGGCGCTGGCGGGAATGCTGATCTACATCGGGATGCGCTTTCCGCAGTGGGTTTACGGCGCCGCCGCCGTCGTCGCCACCTTCCACGACGTGCTGATTACGGTGGGCTTCCTCTCGCTGCTCAACTACGAGTTCAACCTCAACGTGGTGGCTGCCCTGCTGACCCTGGTGGGCTATTCGGTAAACGACACCATCGTGGTCTTCGACCGGATTCGCGAAAACGTGCGGCTGCTGCGGCGGGAGCGGTTCACCGACTTGGTCAACCGCAGCATCAACCAGACCCTGAGCCGGACGGTGCTTACTTCGGGGTTGACATTCCTGACCGTACTGGCGTTATTCTTGTTCGGCGGGGAAGTACTCAAAGGGTTCGCCTTTACCTTGGTGGTCGGCATCGTGGTGGGGACGTATTCCACTGTCTTTATTGCCAGCCCGGTTGTGGTAGGATGGACTGAGAGGGGTCGGGCGGCCAAACCGCCTGACCGACGGTAACGGAGCTTGCCGGCCCTCGAGGCGGGGGCTGGCAGGGAAGGAACGGGAGCCGATGTTTGACTATATGCTCGAGTCCTCCCCGGTAAAGCGGTCGCGACAGAACCCCTGGACCTACTTCGTCTCGCTGGGCGTGCAGATCGTCATTCTTGGAGTGATGGTCTTGATTCCTCTCTTGTACACGGAAGCCCTGCCCAAGCAGGAAATGCTGGGGTGGCTGGTAGCCCCCCCGCCGCCGCCGCCACCGCCGCCGCCCGCGGCGCCGCAACCGGTGAAGCGCATCAAGCGCGTTAGCATGATGGAAGCCGGTAAGCTGCGGGCCCC
>CAYTXK010000079.1:1811-8778 GCA_964441645.1 uncultured Acidobacteriota bacterium | reverse complement strand
GAGAAGGGCCGGCGCAAGGTCGCCGTCAAGCTCGGCATCTCCAACGGCATCAAGACGGAAGTGCTCGAAGGGCTCCAGGAGGGCCAGGAAGTCATTCTGCAATAAGCGGGCGAGTCACGGGATGCCACTGCGAGAGCTGTTCTTCGACACCCTGCGCACCTTGTGGGCGCACAAGCTGCGCACTTCCCTGACCATGTTCGGCATCGCCTGGGGCATTATTTCTATCGTGCTCATGGTGGCGGCCGGCGAAGGGCTGCGCGTCGGCCAGCAGCGCGCCGCGGAAACCTTCGGCCGCGACATCATGATTGTCTTCGCCGGGCGCACCTCCATGCAGGCGGGCGGCATCCGGGCCGGGCGGCGCCTCTGGTGGCACAACACCGATCACTTGGCCATTCAGCAGCAGGCGACCGCCTGCCAGGACGCTATGCCGGAGCTGGGCCAGGGTGGCGTTCCGGTGCGCAGCCATTACAACAGCGGTTCTTTCTTAGTCACGGGCTCGCTGCCGCCCTTCGCTTGGATCCGTAGCCTCGCCCTGGGGGAAGGCCGCTACTTGAATTGGGATGACGAGCGGGACGCGCGGCGCGTGGCCTTCATCGGCAGCGAGGTTAAGAAACAGCTCTTCGCCACCCGCGAGGCCCTGGGCGAAACCATCAAGGTCGGCGAGTTTCCCTACACGATTGTTGGCGTTCTAAAGGCAAAAGACCAGGACTCCAGCTACGACGGCCAGGATGTGCAGAAAGTTTTCCTCCCCTTTAGCGCCGTGTCGCGGGATTTCCCTAACCGGGCTCCGGCCGCTCCGGATAGCGTTGACCGCTTGCTCGTGACGCCGAAGTCGCTCGAGGACCACGAGCTCTGCAAGTGGCAGGTGCGGCAAGTGCTGGCGCGGATTTACCGCTTCGATCCCCGCGACGAAGAAGCCGCCTCCATCTGGGATACGGTCGAGGACGCCAAAGCCTTCCGCCAGATGACTGACGGCATGAAGTACTTCATGGGCGCCATCGGCATCACCACCTTGTTTCTCGGCGGCATCGGCGTCATGAACATCATGCTGGTGGCCGTCCGCGAACGCACCCGCGAGATCGGAGTGCGCAAGGCCGTGGGGGCGAGCGCTCGCTCCATCCTCTGGCAGTTTTTTGTGGAGACCCTCATCGTGGTTTTTGTCAGCGGCGGCAGCGGGCTGCTCTTCGCCTACACTTTTTGTCTGACCCTGAACGCCGCCCTGTTCAGCAATATGCCCGAGGCTTCCTATTTCGCCGGCTTGCTGCCCACGTGGGAATCGGGTTTGGTGGCCTTTGGCTTGCTGGGGACGGTGGCGGTGCTCTCGGCGCTCTATCCGGCGCGCCGCGCCGCCGCCGTCGAGCCCATCGTCGCCCTGCGCTACGAGGCCGGAGGCTAAATGTTAAGCGAAGTCCTGCGCTTGGCTTGGGACGCACTGCGGCGCAACCCGCTGCGCAGCTTCCTCACCATGCTGGGCATCGTCTGGGGCATCGTAGCCGTCACCATGCTCATCGCCTATGGCAGCAGTTTTCGCGGCGTGCTGATGGATGGCTTTAACGCCTTCGGCAAGAGCGCCGTGGTGGGTTGGCCCGGCCAGACCAGTGAGCAGGCGGGCGGCGAGCGCGCCGGCAAGCGCGTGCGCCTGGAGAAAGAAGACCTGGAGATGATTCTGGCCGAGTGCCCGCTGGTCAAGTTCGCCAGCCTGGAAACGGTGCGCTGGATGGCCATCACTTACGGCGAGCGCTTGCAGAACACCGCCATCCGCGGCGTCTATCCTGTCTACGGAGAAATCCGCAGCGAAGTGGCGAGCGAAGGCCGCTGGCTGAGCCAGGAGGACCTCAACGAGCGCCGCCGCGTCATCTTCTTGGGCGGGCGGCTGACGCGCAAGCTCTTTGCCGGGCGGCCGGCGGTGGGCGAAATCGTTCGTGTGAACGGCGTGCGTTTTACCGTCATCGGCACCATGGAACGCAAGATGCAATTCTCCAACTACTTCACCAGCGACGATGAGTCCTCGTGGATTCCTTACAGCACCGCCGGCGACCTCTGGAACAACCGCTACGCCAGCGTGATTGTCTTTGCCCCCGTGGCCCCGCACTTCGAGAAGGGCGCCCGCAAACAAGTACTCGCCACGTTGGCCAAGCGCCAGCGCTTCTCGCCCACCGATGAGCGCGCTCTGCAAATGTTCGGCCGCGAGGACTTCAAGATTATTGTGGACGGCATCGGCATCGGGCTCCAGGTGCTGTTGCTCTTCATCGGCGCCCTCACGCTCGGCATCGGCGGCGTGGGCGTGATGAACATCATGCTGGTGTCGGTGAACGAGCGCATCCGCGAAGTCGGCCTGCGCCGGGCTCTGGGCGCGCGCCGTCGCCACATCCAGGCGCAGTTCCTGGCCGAAGCCCTGGTGTTGACCCTGATGGGCGGCGCCATCGGCATGGTGCTCTCCTTCGGCCTCTCTCTGGCCATCGGCACTTTGCCCTTGCTGGGCCCCGCTTTTGAAGACACCTCGGGCAAGCGTGACATCCATCTGGTGATTTCGCCCGCCACCCTGGCGCTTTCGACCGGCGTGCTGGTGCTGGTCGGTGTCTTGAGCGGCCTGGTGCCCGCCCTGCGCGCCTCGCGGCTCGACCCGGTGGAAGCTTTGCGGTATGAATAGTCTCAGAGTGGAGGAGGGAATCATGCGTTCTCGCGTCCATAGCTTGCTGGTGGTGTTGGCTCTTGCGATGGCGGCTGTAACCCTGCCGGCCTCGGCCGGTGTGTTGGCGGCGGAGGGCTCTTTCGATCGCACGCTCAAAGTTACCGGGCCGGTCGACCTCGACATCGAAACCGGCTCCGGCAGCATCACTGTCCGTCCCGGCGAAGGGGGAACGGTTCACATCATCGGCACCATCAAAGCCCGCAGCGACTGGGGCTTGAACTGGAGCGGGGCACAAGAAAAAGTGCGGCAGCTCGAAGCCAACCCGCCCATCGTGCAGACCGGCAACCTGATTCGCATCGGCTACATTGAAGACCGCGAGCTGCGCCGTAACATTTCTATCAGCTATGAAGTAACCGTTCCCCGGGAAACCAAGCTGCGCTCCCACACCGGCTCCGGCAGCCAGACCGTGGACGGCATCCAGGGTCCGGTGTACGCCGAGACTGGCTCGGGCAGCCTCACCATGAGCAGCATCGGAAGTGAAGTCGAAGTCGACACTGGCTCGGGCGGCATCGAGCTCCGCGCCATCCAGGGCCGCGTCAAGGCCAGCACCGGCAGCGGCTCCATCCGCGGCGTGCAAGTGGCCGGCGCGGTTGTAGCCAGCACCGGCAGCGGCAGCGTTGATTTGGAAGTGACGGCCCCGGGCGACATCGAAGTGGACACCGGCTCCGGCGGCGTAGAAGTCCGCGGGGTCCGCGGCGGCTTAGTTGTTGAAACCGGCAGCGGCAGCATTACCGTGGACGGCGAGCCGGTCAAGGGTTGGAACCTGAGCACCGGTTCGGGCAATATTGCAGTTCAATTACCCAACCAGGCTGCCTTTGACCTCGACGCTCGCACCAGCTCCGGGGGCATTTACAGCCAGCACCCCATCACCGTCCAGGGCAGCATCGGCAAGCGAGAGCTGCGCGGCAAGGTGCGGGGCGGCGGCGTGCTGCTGGCGCTCAGCACCGGCTCCGGCAGCATCCGCATCGAGTAGCGCCGTTTCTGCTCCGGTCCGGGCACGTCAGCCCTCTACCTCGGCGTGGAGGGCTGTGCTACGCTCCCGCTGACTCTGCCATCCACAAGGAGAAACCGCATGTCGCGCCGCACAGCCCTTCTCTCGGTCGTTTGGATGGTCTTCGCCATCACGCCCGCAATGTCCCAGGCGCCCAAGGCCGCGCCCCCGCCCAAACCTGCTCCCAGCACGACCGAGGAAGTGTTGAATGCCTGGGCGGAGCCCAGCCGGACGATTCTCGAGATGGCTGAGGATTTCCCGGAAAGTAAATACGACTTCAAGCCCACCCCGGAAGTTCGCACCTTCGCCGAGCAACTCCTCCACATCGCCGGAGGCAACCAGCTGTTTCTGAAAATGGCCAAAGGCGAGAAATGGACTCCCGAGGAAGGCAGCCCGCCGCGCAGCCAGTATCCCACCAAAGCGGCGGTGGTCGGCCTGGTGAAGAAATCCTTCGACGACGTTTCCGCCTACATCAAGGCCCAGGGCGATGCCGGACTCGCCAAGCCCATCCAGCATCCTTTCCAGAATCGAATGATTCTCCAGTCGAATTTTTGGATCGAATTTGTCCAACACGTCAGCGAGCACTACGGCCAGCTCGTCGTCTACTACCGGCTAAACGGCCTGGTGCCGCCGGAGTCCCGGCCCCGCCTCTGAACCCGCGCCAATCGGGGACGTCAGGAATCCATTTCTCAGGCGGCGGGCTGCGATTTCAGGAAGGTTTCTACTTCCTCGCGCCGGGCCATGGCGCGCGCTCCTACTTTTGTGCAACAAAGCGCCGCGCAGGCGTTGGCGAACCGTCCGACCTCTTTCAACCCCCAGCCTTGCAAGAGCGCATACGACAGGCCGCCCATGAAGGCGTCTCCGGCCCCGGTCGTATCCACCACCGCCACCGGGAAAGAGGGGACGCGCACGACTTCTTTTTGGCCGGCCAGCAGGCAGCCCTCTGCCCCCATCGTGACCGCCACCAACTGCGGCCCGAAAGAAAGAAGCTCCCGCGCCATCCGTTCATAGTCGGACTCCCCGGTCATTTCGCGCGCCGCCGCTTTGCACGGTTTGAGCACGTCTGTCCCTTGCAGCGCTTGCTTCAGCTCCGCCTCGGTGCCCAGGCCGGCTTCGATAAAGTCGCTCGGGGCTACATCCAGATCGAAAATCACTTTGACTCCGGCCTCGCGGGCCACGCCAATGGCTTCCAGCACCGGGGCCAGGGGGAGCTGCGAGGCTTCCGTATGGAAGTGTTTGGCGGCGCGAATGTGGGTGGAGAATTTCTCCCGGATGTCGCGCGGAGTCACGCGGGCGGTTACGTTGGGAAACATGTAAATGCAGCGCTCGCCGCGCGTGTCCACCGGAATCCAAGTGAACGACGAAAGCTCCCCCGGAACCGTTTCGATTCCCGCCAGGTCCATGTCGTCCGCCGCGAACTGTTTCTTGATCAACGCCCCGTTCTCGTCGCTCCCGATGAGCCCCACCCAGGCCGCCCGAGCCCCCAGTCGCGCCACCTGCGTCAGATTGTTGGCCGTGACTCCGCCCGCATGCACCTCGAGCCGCGTGGCATTAATTTTCTCTTCCGCCCCGATGAGCCGCGGCACCAGAGCAAAGAAATCCACCGTGCAGCTGCCCAGACCTACCACCTCAGCAGGTTGCGGCATGGTCTCCTCGCGATGCGCGGTCGGCGGGCGTCAGGCTCGCGGCACCGGTCGCGTAATTCGTCCGATGAACATCTCGTAGAACCTTTCCGTGTCCGCGTCCAGGTGGACACGCGCCAGCCGTTCCCCCAGGCCCGGGTTTTCGCCCCGCCGCCAGCTCAGTGTGTCGCCGTAGCCGGCGCCGTGGTTGATATCCACATCCAGATAGAGGGACTCGGCGCGCGTGATGAGGCTCGGCTCCAGCCACGCGGCGGCCGCCAGCTCATCCCACATGTATTCCTCGTCGGCCCAGCGGGCCACATACTGCGCCGCGGGCGTGCTGGCCTTGGCGATGCGTTTGATCATGGCGCGGGTAAGGCGCGTCTTGATGGAGATATCCACCGGGGTCACGGTAACCTTTCTCCAGGCCGAGCGCAGCACAATATGCGCCGCTTCCGGGTCCCACCAGAAATTGAATTCCCGGCGGCTGTGCAGCGAGAAACGCAATTCCGCCGTCTCGATGGGGCTCAGGCTCCCGCCCATCACCACCAATTCCCGCGCCAGCGCGGGGACCGCCGGGTCGAGACACACCGCCAGCGCCAAGTTGGTGAGCGGCCCGGCCGCGAACAATGTTATCTGCCGCGGAAACTTGCGCAACATCCGGATGATGAAGTTCGCCGCGTGTTCCCCGGCCGGGCGCGCCGAGGGATTGCCCTCGGGGAGCCGCGGCACCACAAACGGCTCCAGGTACGTGCCGCGATTCCACGCGCCCTCGTAACCGGGCACCTTCTTCTCATTCCACGCTCCTTGGTAGGCTACACGGCCAAAGAGCCGTTCCCGCCGCTTGGTCTCTTCCTTGCTGTTGACGAGCGGAAAAACCGCCCCGGGGACTACCGGGATATCCGTCCGCCCCAGGATTTCTAGCAAACGCAGCGTGTGGGCGACCTCTTCGTCACGCCACTGGTCCCCGCTCACTACGGTTATGCCGACCGGTTCCACTTCCGGCGATTGCAGCAGGAAGAGAATTGAGAGCAGGTCAGTGGTCGCCGGTCCGCGCGCATCCTGGTCAATAATCAGCTTTCGTTTCTTGCCCCGTTCGCGGGGTGCCGCGTTCCGGCCTGAAACAACCTTCGCTCGTCGGCGAGGACTCACGGAGTCGCTCCTCCTGGTTTGGGTTCCGTTAGTACATTATGGTTGGCGTTAGATGATGGGGAAGAAAAGTAGTGTGGTAGTGCGTCCACAGGCGGGCATCCACCTGGGGGATAATGACCTGGCGGTCGCGTGGGCGGCGGCGGTTAATCTCTTCCGTCAGGAGCGCTGTGGCGTAGAGCGTGTGGGCGCGGATTTCGATTTCCTGCGGGCTATCGCGCGGGATCAAGCGGCGCTGGTCGACAGCCTCCGCCAGGGCGGGAGAGTATTTTAGGATTTTCATCAGCCGCAGAGCCACGGGAAGAATGTAATCGGCGAACGCGCTCATCCGTTCGATGTCTTCCAGACGAAAAGCAGCGGAACGAGCGAAGTGGCTGTGCAGCATCCACAGGCCGAGTTGCCCCAGCTTGTAGAACTTGACTTCGTTCCCGTCGTAGCGGCTGACGTCGTTGAAGCGCGGGAACTCCTGCACCAGCCGTTCCTTCTCTTCAAACGCCTCGGCCGAATAGTTCG
>CAYTXK010000079.1:0-1801 GCA_964441645.1 uncultured Acidobacteriota bacterium | reverse complement strand
CGGATCGAGCACGGCGGCATCGGTGACGTAGTGCTCCTCGACCAGCCGTTCCAGCAAGCCCTTCCCGCCTGCATAGAGACGAGGCGGGGCGGAGTCCACAAAGCGGTGGAAGCGCCCCTGGTAGCGCGCCGAGAGCACTTCGCCCACCGCGCGCAGGATTTCGGCCCGTTCCTCCAGCAGCGGCAGTGGTGTGGCGCCCTGGAAGATTCGTTCCAGCTGCGAGCGCGTCACCTTCTTGAGATAGTTGCCGTCGAGGATGGGAATTCCCTCGCCGACGGCGCGCGTGAGGCAGGCGAACATCGCCTCGGCGTCGAGCCAGCGCTTGCCGCCCACGTGTACCTGAAAGATTTCATGCGTTTTGGCATCGGTGAAGTGGAAATTGACGCAGGTGGAGACCAGGATGAAATCAATGGTTTCGTCGCGGTCAGCGGTCAGCCCGAACGGCAGGAGAAACTCGGGGAAGGGAAGCTCCTCGTAGGCCATCCATCCCGCGACCTCGCGGATTTTCTCGGGATTGGTTTGGACGTCGCGCGAGTTTTCAATCACCGGCCGCAGACTGTCCAGCACGGGGCTGTCAAACGAAACCGGCCAGGGCGGTGGCATGGCTAGAGAACGCGCGAGCGCAGTCTAACCACGCGCCGCCGTGGCTTCGCGCGCCGCACGCACCGCCTCCACAAAGCGCCGCACCCGCGCCGCGTCGACCGGATTCTCCATCACGCCGTCCTTCTTCAGACTCGACCCGACGATGACTCCGTCAGCATACTGGAGGAAGGCAGTAATATTTTCTTCCGTCGCCCCGCTGCCGATGAGAAGCGGCCGGCTCGCCAGCCGCCGGGCCTCGCGCACCTTCTCCAGCTCAGGCGCCGAGCCGGTCATGCGGCCGCTGACGATGAGCGCATCGGCCCCGTAAACCTCCGTCCACTCGATGTGCGTGGCCAGGTCGAGCCCCGGAAAGGCGACGGAATGTTTCTTGTCCACGTCGGCAAAGATGTGAATGTCGTCCGCCTGCAGCTCTTTGCGCTTGCGCAGTAACTCCGCCGCGCAGCCGTGGTCAAACTCTCCCGTGTCCCACAGGCGCGCCCCCGTCAGAATGCACACCCGCAGGAACCGCGCCCCGGCCGCCACCGCAATCGCCAGGCACACCACGCCCCCGTTGTGAATGACGTTGATGCCCACCGGCAGCGGCACGCGCTTCACCACTTCCGCCGCCGCTACCGCCTGCGCCGTCATCGCTTCCGGCTTCACCTCGCGCCCCACGTAGTACGGCAGGTCCCACATATTCTCGACCATCAAGCCATCCACGCCGCCCTCGACCAATGCCTCCGCGTCCCGCAGCGCATTTTCGATGATGGTCCCCATTCCGTAGCCGCTGTAGCCCGGCGCGCCCGGCAGCGGCCACAAGTGCACCATCCCGATGACCGGCTTGGGCACGCCGAACAAATCCGCCAGCGACTTCAGCCGCGGCCGCTCCAGCGCTTGTTTCCATTCGGGTTTGTTGACCATGGCTCCTCGCTTGTTTTACCCATTACAACGCTTACTAACGGCGTATCTCACCCGCTCCCAGCCTTTCTTCAGGCGGGCTTTCCTGAGCAACCGCCCGACTTCCCGCGGGCCGGGGAGCGCCTCGCCCGCCCCCAAAACTGCCGCCGCCGCGGCCCCGGCGGCATTAGCCAGCAAGGCAGCCTCTTCGAGCGGCCAGCCCGCCAACCGCGCGTGCAGGAATGCGGCCGTAAAGGCATCGCCGCAACCCGTGGTGTCCACCGCGGCCACCCGAGTGCGGTTCGTGCCGTTGACGCTGGTG
>CAYTXK010000078.1:0-8830 GCA_964441645.1 uncultured Acidobacteriota bacterium | reverse complement strand
CGGCCAGCTCGCCGTGCATCTCGAGCCGGACTCGATGCTCAAGGGAGGCTGGGCCCCCAGCGCTGATTACCACTAGAGGCAGGTCGCCGAGCGGGCGCGTGGCGCGCGTCTGTGCCGCCGTCTCCTTCCACACCGCTATCTCGGCCCTTCCAGCCGACTGGTGGGAAGAGTCGGCGAAAAACGCCTTGAACTCGGCTGCGCGTCTCGGCGGCAGCTCGTCAAACCGACCGGTGAAGCGTAGCATGAAGCGCACGACTCCCAACCGCACCAAGACCGGTAGCAGCGCGAACAGGCGGGCTTCGAGGAAAGACGGCTTGCCCCGCACTTTCTCGAAGCGGACGACCTGGTCGGGATGCGAAGAATCAAGCAAGAGAAGCCCGGCCACCTCCTCCGGGTACTGGTCGGTGTACATCCGCACCAACAGGCCACCGTACGAGTGGCCGACGAGCACATAGGGAGGCGTCTCGCCCGCATTCCTGAGCAGAGTGCGCAGCTCGCTGGCAATACGCAAGCCGTCGCGAGGCTCCGGGCCCGGCTCGCTCCATCCCAGTCCCGCCCGGTCATACGAGCAGACGCGAGTGTGGCGAGCAGCTAGAGGCTGCACCCAACCCCAGAGCGCCGACATGGCATTGGCGCCGGTTTCGAGGATTACAGTGGGGCGGCCCTCGCCCGCGCACTGGATGTGCAGCCGGTGCCCGCCCACATCCATCAGCTTGCCGGGGGGAGTGAAGTTGCGGCGGTCGGCTTGGGTGGCGAGGACCTGGTAAAGCATCCCTGCGAGGGCGAGCACGACCAGGGCTGCAACCGTCCCCAGGGCCCCGCGCTTAACCCACCGTCCCCAGCCCTTCACCGAGATTCCTCCTCCAGTCCTTCTGTCATTCTGAGCCCCGAACCTCATCTCCATTCTTGTCATTCCGAACTCCGAATCCCGCGTTTCGGGATTCGGGGTGAGGAACCTGCTTCTCGCACGAGTCACCTGTCACCAGCCACCTCTTTGCTTCTTCGAACCCTCCTGGAGAAAGGTAGCGCAGGTTGGGCGCAGCCCTACCTGCGGTCTTTCCTGAGCTCGGTGGGACAGACATTTGCGTCTGCTGTGCGCCATCCTCTCCTCACCAAGCACTAAGCACCAGGCACCAGGCATCAGTCACCAATCACCAGTTACCAGTCACCGGCCACCGTCGCCTCCACGCCCCTCAGTTTTTCTAACCCGGCGGCCCGTCACCAGCCACCTCTTTGTTTCCTCGAACCCTCCTGGGGAAGGGTAGCGCAGGTTGGGCGCAGCCCTACCTGCGGTCTTTCGGCTTTCTCTTCTCCCTCACCCCTCACCAGTCACCGCTGCTTGCTGGCGGGCCGGGCCTTTTCGGAGCGAGGCTGAGAGAAACCGAGGCCGAGCGGAGATCCCGTGCTTCTTGCGGGTAGCCCCGACAATCCAATCGGCGCGGAGCGCCCTCCACACTGCCGTAGGCCGTTGCGCAGCGCGAGGCAGCGGAGCAACATTCCTTCTTAGAACTCTGTTCCAACTTGTTGCGCCTGCCGTGCGCCATCCTCTCCTCACCAAGCACCAAGCACTAAGCACCAAGCACCAAGCACGAGTCATCACCAGTCACCCGTTACCGGCCACCGCCGCCTCCACGCCCCTCAGTTTTTTTTGACCCGGCGGCCGGTCACCAGCGTGTACACGACCAAGCCCCGCTCCACCTGAACGTAGTTGAGAAACGCTGCGACGTGGTTCTGCACTAGCGCTGTTCACCTCGCCTTCAAACTCACAATCACAACCTGACACCCAAGCCTCTTCTCCACCGCTTCGAAAAACTGACTTTGCTTCTCGCGCAACCTGTCTCGCTCCCGTTTGACTTCGGCGAAGAAGTAAGACTTGGCCTCTGGATCGTAAACGAGCAAATCAGGTGGCTGGGCTACCGTTCTCACGTTTCGGACAAGAAAACCCATTCCGGCTTTGCCAACCACTCCCACAGCGGTTGCAAAGTGCTTTTTGTGCTTCCGGAAAGCGTACTTCTCAATCAGCACTCTGTAGCCCTTTCGCCAAAAATATACCGCCGTGAACCACTCGCCGAAGTGATGGCCGCGTCGATACTGATTGCGAATTATGGCTAGGTCAGACTGATCGAACAGATCCTTATACTCGCAAAGCCAAACGCGGTGCACATGGCCCGCCCGCCAGAGCTTGAAAAGCTCACGCGGATAGGTAAGCAATATCTCTCGCATGATCGAAGTCTTAGCCAACTACCCGTCGAATCAGCGGCTTGCACGCAAGCCATATACTGGCGATGTGGTCCAAGATGTCACGGCCTTTTGTAGCGTCACCTCGGTCCTGATCAAAGATCACCCCCACAGTCAGTTGAAGGTTGGACCGCTTTTTGGTGAGCGCCGCATAGACGGCCTCCAACCACTGGGGCTGGTGCTTGACCATTGCCCTCCATCTCTTTGAAACAGGGAAAGTAGTCCGCAGGTCAAACTCTATGTCTGCATCCTCAATCGGCTCAGCACGCTGGGAGGGGTAATGCCGCTGGAAGACACTTATCCATGGCGATGCTCCTTCCACCCCTCCCAAGCTCTTTTCGAAGTTAGTCGTTACCTCTCTGAGCAGCTGGAAGAATCCTGCTTTGCCTCTTGATAGCAGATTCTCCCGATACTCTTTCTTGATCCCGTTCGGTATGGTCACGTGTGCATAGGTCCAGTCCTGCCCTATCGAAAGAGTGAAATGGGGATACTCGGTAAAATTCCTTGCTCCCCTCGCCTGTACCAGCGGCA
This sequence comes from uncultured Acidobacteriota bacterium, assembly GCA_964441645.1. GTDB lineage: Bacteria > Acidobacteriota > Terriglobia > Acidiferrales > 2-02-FULL-67-57 > CAYTXK01. Next base: position 6,061 of record CAYTXK010000078.1, on the reverse strand, counting down.
AGAAATCCCAAACCCACCTCCCTTCTCGCCCAGTGATTGCAGGCCGTCCCTTTCCTCTCGGGTCCACGCCAAGCTTCCGCTGCAGGTTCTTTCTCTGTCGTAGCTCGTCCATCGCGAGCCTCAAGAGCCGCTTTGCCTCGGTGTAGTTGTAGGGGTTGTCGCTACTGAATGGAATTCCGGCGAACACGGTGAGTGTTCCCTCCTGCAGGTATTCTTCTGCCGCAAGTTTTGCTTCGAGTATTTCCATATATTCCCTCATGCGCCGCGCCCAGGGGGAGCGGCCCTCGTGCTTAAGCCAGGTGTAGAGTTCCCGCCACTCAATGATCGAAAGGCCGTCGAGTGAGAATCCTTTCGGTCGCTCGACCACAAGAGCAAGAAGCCGGGGATTTGGAAACTCGCGACGGATGGCAACACGCCGATGCCGCTCAAGTTGGTCTCGCGACAGGGGGGACTTGATCTTGCTCTCGATGACGAGCGCCCAGCCCTTCCCATCGTGAATCCAAGCATCCGGCAACCCCCGCCGCTCCGCCTCCGCTTCGCTTGCGACCTCCTCCTCACCCGGCAACCGCTGCTCAAGGACCTCTAGCCTCCGCGAGGAAGGATGATTCCCATCGGTCACCCACTGGACGAACCGACGAAGGAGCCCGGTGTCGGCTGCAAGAGACGAAACAAGCGCATGTGTCAACCGATTCTCCGGCTGCTCGTACTGGTCAAAAACGTTCCTCACAGTTGCACCATAGGACCAGCCCCGGGCCTCGCACTTCCCAACAATAGACGCAGCGTTTCGAGTACAGCTCCTTCATGTACTTGGTCAGTTCGTCGGGATAGCCGTAGGCCACGCCCTTTAAAGCCTGTACATTCACCCAGCATTACCTAATCTCCAAGAAACTCATCTCTAGGCGCTAGCAGGGCTGTGAGGAACTCCCGCCTCCACGCCCCTCAGTTTTTTTTTGACCCGGCGGCCGGTCACCAGCGTGTACAGCTCGCCCAGCTCCTCGCCGCCCATCAGCCAGGTCAGCCCCAGGAATACGGCCACGCCCCGGGCAAGCGCCGCCACCACGCCCCCGGTCAGAGGCGCGAATCTCGTGAGCGCCCCGAGACCCACCTCGCGGGCGAACCACCAGCAGGCCGCCGCCATCCCCCCCGCGGCTACCAGCGTACGCGCCAGCGAGCGCGCGAGATGCGCTTCGTCAAAGCCGCCCAACCGCCGCCGAAAAACCAGATACAGCAGCGTGAAGTCCAGATAGGAAGCCAGCGAAGTCGCCAGCGCCAATCCGCCGTGCTGCAACGGTCCCACCAAAAGCGCGCAGAGAACCACGTTCGCTACCAGCGCCACCGCCCCCGTGCGAACCGGCGTCGCCGTGTCCTGGGTGGCGTAGAAACCCTGGGCCACCATCCGCACCGACGCGAAGGCCGGCAGGCCGATGGCGTAGAAAAGCAGCGCCCAGGCCGTCAGCGCGGTCGAGTTGGCCCCGAAGGCTCGGTGCTCGAACAGCATGCGCACGATGGGCTCGCGCAACACAATCAGGCCGGCGGCCGCGGGAACAACAATGAAGGCCACGATGCGCAGAGAAAAAGCTAGGGTCTCGCGCATCTCGGAGAATTTTTTCTCCACCGCTTGCTGTGAGAGAATAGGCAGCAGCACGGTCGCCACGCTGATGGCGTAGCCGCCCAGCGCAATCTCCATCAGGCGGTCGGCGTAGTAGAGCGCCGAAATCCAGCCCTCGCCGCCGCTGGCGAATACCGTGCTCACCAGCACGTTGACCTGGTAGAGCCCCACGCTGGCCACCGCCGGCAGCATCAACTGCATCACCCGGCGGATGCCGGGATGATGAAACCCGAGCTGGAACTCAAACCGCATTCCGTGCCGCAGCAGCGTGGGCAACTGCACCCCTAGCTGGACGAGCCCGCCCACCACCACCCCGATGGCCAAAATCACCGCCGGCTGCGGGTAGTGCAACAGCCAGGCCACCAGGGCGGCGGCGATGAGCGCCAGGTTGAAAAAGATGGGCACCGCCGCCGGCAGCCCGTATTTCCGCAAGGTGTTGAGAATCCCGCCCGCCAGCGCCGTCAGCGAAATCAGAACGCAGTAGATAAACATGATGCGCGTCAGCAGCACCGCCAGCGACCACTTGGCCGGGTCGTCGCTCGCCAGCGTAAAGAGCCGCACCAGTTGTGCCGCAAATATGACGCACAGCAGGCTAAAGCCGGCCAAAACCGTCGCCAGCGTCCAGAACATCTGCCGCGCAAACTCCCACCCCTCCGCTTCCGAGCGCTCCACGCGGTAACTGGTGAAAACTGGTATGAAGGCCGAGGTCATGGCGCCATCCGCCATCAGACGCCGCAGCAGGTTGGGCAAGCGGAAGGCAATCACGAAAGCATCGGCCGCCAGCGAAGTCCCCAACAGCACCGCCACGCCCAGGTCGCGCAGATAGCCGGAAACGCGGCTCAACAGCGTGAAGAAAGTGACGGTGCGGGTACTACGTAGAATGGAATGCCGTGTATCTTGTTGAGTATGCTGGGGTTGCGCCAATTCGTCTCGCCGAACGATTACGTTGACTGTCGTTCTCTTACCATATTAGCATAAGCCCTATTCGCGCGCAAAGCCGCGCCGGGGCTGGCTCCCACAAGCGACAATGAAGGTAAAAGAGTCTTCGACACATAAGAAAGTCGTGGTCGAAACCTTTGCGGGCGAGCGGCGGGTGGGCTACGTCAACCCGCGGCAGTTTGATCGCGACAACGGCCTGGAGTTGCTCGAAGCCGGCGGGCAGGTGGAAGAAATCCCCTGGAAAAATGTCAAGATTGCCTGGTTTGTTCGCGACTGGGACGAGAAGCCGGCGCGGCCCGACCGCACGTTTTTCTTGCGGCGGCCGCGGCTGGAAGGTTTGTGGATCCGGCTGCGGTTTCGCGACGACGAAGTGTTGGAAGGGATGCTGGTCAACGACCTGCTGCACTTGAGCCCGCACGGCTATCTCATCACCCCGCCCGACTTGAACGGCAGCCACCAGAAAGCCTTCGTGCCGCGCGCGGCTCTGGCGTCAATGGAAGTTCTGTCGGTGATTCCTAACCGCGGCGAGCACCGGCCGCGCCGGCGCGCGCTGGCTCCCGAGCCCGGCCGCCAGCGGGGCCTTTTTTCCGAATAGTCGGGCAGGATTTCTTTCTCCCCTCGCAGGCTTCCGCTAGCGCCGTTCCAACTTTTTCGAGATAAACTCTGTACGACAGTTTCTCGCGGAGAGTTCGTGCATAGCGCTGCACGGCAATAGTCGAGAATAGTTGGAACGGCGTTAGAATCCCAGCGGGAGAAAAGCCATGAAACTACGCGAACTTGCTCGACGCTTGCAGTGCGAATTTACCGGGGACGGGGAGCTGGAGATCCGCGGCGTCGCCGCTATCGAGTCGGCCGAACCGGGCACGCTCACCTTCTTGAGCAACCCGCGCTACCGCCGCTGGCTGCGCCAGACGCGCGCCTCGGCCGTGGTGGTGTCGCCCGACACCGAGCCGCTGACGGCGGCGACCCTGCGGGCGAAGAACCCCTATTACACCTTCGCGCGCGCCCTCGAGCTCTTCCACGAGCCGGTTCCCTTCCCCAGCGGGATTCACCCCATGGCGGTCATCTCGCCGCGGGCGCGGCTGGGGCGGGAGGCTTCGGTGGGCCCGTTTTGTTTCGTGGATGAGGAGGTGGAAATCGGCGATCGCGCCCGTTTGCACAGCTTCGTCGCCGTTTATCGCGGGGCGCGCATCGGTGACGACTTCGTGGCTCACTCCCACGCCGTGGTGCGCGAGTTCTGCCGCCTCGGCCACCGCGTCATTCTGCAGAACGCCGCCATCGTGGGCTGCGATGGCTACGCCTTCGCCCAGCAGGACGACGGGCGCCACTACAAAATCCGCCCCGCCGGCGCGCTGGTGATTGAAGACGACGTGGAAATTCAGGCCAGCTCCTGCATTGACCGCTCCACGGTGGGGGAAACGCGCATCGGGCGCGGCACCAAGATTGACAATCTCGTCCAGGTGGGGCACTCCTCCACCGTGGGCGAGAATTCCCTGCTCTGCGCGCAAGTGGGCCTGGCAGGCAGCACGCATATGGGCAAGGACGTGATTCTGGCGGGACAGGCGGGCGTGGCCGGCCACTGCACGCTCGGCGACGGCGTGCGCGTCACCGCCCAGAGCGGCACCCACGGCGACATCGCCGCCGGCGAGACTGTCTCCGGCTCGCCGGCGCTCGACAACCGGCAGTGGCTCAAGTGTGTGTCGGTCTACGCCCGCCTGCCGGAACTCTACGAGCAGGTGCGCGCCCTGCGCGACGAAGTCGAGCGGCTAAAGAAGCAAGGATGAAAACCACTGATGCTCGAACGAGCAGCGATGGAAGGAACCCTGTGAAGTGGGATTCACCGCAGAGACGCAGAGGACACAGAAAAAAAAGTTGGCTTCACCCGAAATAAAAGGGGCGGCCTTGGGGGCCGCCCCTCTTCACCGAGGGTAGAGAACTGGCCGCTTCAGGCGGCGATGCGGGCGAAGTACTTGTGGAAGGTGGAGTTGAGCACCTCATAGGTCTCAACCGTGACGGGTTTCTCGATCCACTTCTCGAAGAGCTTGAACACTTTGGGATAGACTTCGCGGTTGTAGTATTCAGCGTCTTCTTTCATCTCCCACAAGCTGATTCCGAACACTTCCGTTCCGCCCGGGCGCCGGAAGCAGAGTTCGTCCACGAAACCCTTCTGCTTGCGAAGCAACGGCAGGATTTCTTTCTCCATGGTGGCCGTGAACTCCGCCCGAGCCAAGGGTTTGAGCTGCATGCTAATCTTGCGTGCAAACATTACGTCCCTCCCTAGTCACTGTCATTGACAGAGTTGATACTTCCTTTCGAGGAATTCCGCTGTGACGCGCCGCACGCCTGCCTGTGACAAGGATCACTACCGACGAGAAGGGAGCTTGGGCGCGCCCAGCGGCGCGATTAGGAAAGCGTGAAGCCCTCGGCGGCGGCCGCGGCCGTGGGAAAGAATTTCACCACCTCGTTGACGCGGGTCATGCGCAGCGTGCTATCCACCATGCCGCTGGCTCCGGCCACGCGCAGCTCAGCCCCGTGGTGCTTCAGCTTGCCGTAGCAGAAGAGAATGATGCCGATGCCGGTGCTGTCCATGTGGGTGAGCTGAGAGAGGTCAAAGACAACTTTCTTGTCGTTGTTGCGCAGCAACTCCTCCACCTGCAGCTCCAGCCGCTTGCTCTCGTTGCCCATCAGCAACTTGCCCGCCAGCTCGAGTACCACCACATCCGGTTCAATCCGCCGCTGCTCGATCTTGAGTATCATCGCCGCCCTCTGCCTCTAGTACGAGAAGTTTGGTTCGCTGGTTCATCCCGCGCGGGCGGCCATCCTAGTCCGCGGTGGCAGGCAAGTCAACCGGAAGGACAACGATTCGCTGAAGAGGTGAAAGAAAGAGCGCACCACGCGCCTGTCAGGAGCCCTCTTCGAGGCCGGTGGGCGTGACCCCGCAGGTGAGCCGGCGCTCGGTGAGCTGGCGGATGATGGCGGTGTGCTGCTCGGCAGAAGTGTCGAGATCAAAGATGACTTCGAAAGCGTCGCCCTGGCGAGCGGTGGCCAGGCGGTGAAGGACGACCCGTTCGCGGTCGGCGATTTCGAGCACGGCGCCGGCCGTGGTCTGGAGCTCTCCGCCGGAGACTTTGTAGCTGCGCAGCTCCTTCTTGAGCTCCAGGCGCTTTTCGAGCCAGCCCAGCGCCCACAGGCCGATGAGAATCAGAACCGCCACAAAAATTGCCGTGGTGTAGTAGCCCGCGCCGACGGCCATGCCGATGCTGGCCAGGACGAAAATGGTGGCGGCGGTGGTCAGACCGAGCACGCCACCCCGGGCGCGGATGATGGAGCCGGCGCCGATGAAGCCGATGCCGGGGATGAGCTGCGAAGCGATGCGGCTGGGATCGCCGCCCGTGGCCACCATCTGAACCGAGAGAATCGTGAACAGCGCCGAGCCCAGGCAGATGAACATATTGGTGCGCAGCCCGGCGGGCTTGCCGTGCAGCTCGCGCTCCAGGCCGATGGCCCCGCCGA
>CAYTXK010000077.1:7999-8884 GCA_964441645.1 uncultured Acidobacteriota bacterium | reverse complement strand
CACTGGCGGCTAGCTTCTTTTTCGCCCGCCGAAACCTGCGTCTGGGTCGGGGTGACCCAAAGGGCGCCTTCCGCCTGTCCGGTTTTGTCTTTGCAGCCAACCTGCTGGCCTGGGCCTTGCGCGCCCACCATACGGGGAATCCGCTTACCGTGTTCTTTTCCTTCCTCATGGGAGCCTCGATGGCTTTGTTCCAGGCAGGAGCGGTCTGGCTCATGTATATGGCGTTAGAACCCTATGTGCGGCGGCGCTGGCCGGAGATGCTCATTTCTTGGACCCGCTTGCTCGCGGGAAGAGTCCGGGATCCGCTGGTGGGCCGAGACGTTCTGGTGGGGATGCTCGTCGGGACGGCGTTCGCACTCACGGTTCTCGGGGTTAATGCCCTGCCCGCCTGGTTCTACGTCCCGGAACTGACTCCCCTGGCGGCTCATCGTCTGGCGCTGGGCAGCCCCCTGGATCTGCTTTCTCTTTCTCTGACCTTTCTGGTCACCGCCCTTGTCCTCGCCCTGGGAGACCCCTTCGGCCTGTTCCTGTGGCGAGTGGTTCTGCGGAGGCAATGGCTGGCCATCGCTGCCGCCGGTTTGTTGCAACTTGTAGGCACGGCGGCTCTGCTCCTGGGCCTCGGCTTGGATCCGGAAAATCTCCGGCTCATCCTGCCTGCCGCTGTGCTGCTCGTGGCCGTGCGACTCTTCCTGCTGCTCCGCTTCGGTCTCCTGGCGGATGTCGCCGTCCTCCTCCCCATCCTGCTTCTCACCGCCTACCCGCTCACACTGGATTTCTCTAGCTGGTTGGCGGGTGCCTCGTCCTTCGTCCTGCTGCTTTGTCTGGGCTTGGCCTTCTACGGCTTCCGCGCCGCGCTGGCCGGTCAGCCGCTGTTCGGCCGCGCTG
>CAYTXK010000077.1:0-7980 GCA_964441645.1 uncultured Acidobacteriota bacterium | reverse complement strand
ATTTCGACCACGACTTCCAGGCGAACGGCGGAGCCGTTTTTCTGCCCGGGCTGGAAGCGCCAGCGCTGAAAAGCGTCTATCGCGCTCTGGTCGAGCAGGGTGTCGAGGCTCCGCACCACGTGCACGCTTTCCACCGAGCCGTCTTCGCGGATGATGCCGTAGAGAAACACGCTGCCCTCGACGCGGCTGCGGCGCGCCTCGGCCGGATAGCGCGGATCCACCTTTCTCAAGGCGACCGGCGCCGCCAGCGCCCCGTATTCGTCGGCGGCGCCCGCGGGCACGCTGTCGTTCTTTCCCATCTCCGCAAAGCGCAGCACCCAACTGCCCGACTGGCTGCCCAGGTTGGGCATATTGATGTAGGTGGTGTAAACGCGGTGCCCGCGGCGCGTGGTGCTGAACTGCTGGCCGGGCGTGAGGCCTTCCAGAAGCTCTTGGGCGCGTTGTTCGAGCGCCCGCTCTGTTTGAGCGTCGCTGTCACTCGTCGGAGCCAGAACTACTCTTGGCGGTTGCGGTGGCGGTGATGGAAGGAGCGGCCCGCTTGCTTCCGTGCCCAGCCCGACAATTACCGGTCCCGCCGGCACGGGTCCTGCGCCGGTCACCAGGATGTCTGGCGCCGTCAAACTCCCCAGCCCCGCCGCTTCGCCTCCCGGGCCGCTTCCGCTTCCGCCATTGGCTCCGGGCTCGCCGCCCGGAACGCCACCGGGACTACCGGGACCGAGATAAGGCCCGGTAGTAAAGCGGGCGTACAAATTGCCTTCAGGGATTTCCATTCGCAGCGTGGGGACCGCCGGCTGGGCGCTCAGGGCAATCAGGCCCGAGGCCGCGAGGTCGCCGCCGCGTCCGGCGGCGAGTGGCGCGCTCACTTCGGGGGCCGCCGTCGTACCGGCTCCCGGCGCCGTGGGGAGTGTCAGCCGCGGCAGGAGATTTTCGAGCGAAGCGTTCTTAAGCGCCAAGTCCGATCGAGCCTCCGGCCGCGGGGCCGGAAGTTCGGGCGGGCCGGCGAGGTCCAGCGGCGCCTGAGGGATTCGCAGGCGGTGCAGGTCGTTTTCCATTGCGGGCGCGGAGGGAATAACCATGTTGGGCAAGCGCACCCGCACCTGGACGCGAGCTTTATCGAGCGCAAACTGCCGCACCAGCGTTTGCGTGGGATGATTCGGGCGCGGCGGATTAGAAACAATGGTCTGCGGCTGGAGGCGGTCAGCCCCGCGCGGCGGCCGCGGCTTCTTTAGCTCGCCGCCCGTACTGGGCTTCTTCCGGGTGGCTCGGGGCGCGATGGGCGGCAGCACCCTGGAGGTCCCCGGCCAGGTCAAGTCGTATTCGATGCGAGGCAGCTCGCCGCTGGGTCGAGCTCCGGGGCGCAAAAGAAGCTCCGGCAGCGGCAACTCGACGAAAAGGATGTGCAACAAGAGCGAAGCCAGCACGGCGCGGCCCGGCCAGGCGCTTTCGACCGCCGCGTCGCGAAAAGCCTGGCGCGCGATAACCCCGGGCAGCCAAGGCAGCCGCTCGCGGAGCGCAGCGAGTTTCTCGAGAAAATCCGACCAGCCGCCGCTCCAGGCCACCGCCAAGCGCGGGTCGCCGGGAACCGGCGGAGGCGGAGCTTCCTTCGCCAAACGGAGCCGCACGGTCACCATAGCAGGCGCTATTATAGTCCACTCGCGCCCGCTGTTTCCGATACGCCCTAGACTTGCGCCCGCCCGGCGAAATCTGGTAGGTAAGAGGGGAGCGCGCAGGCTCACTCCCCTCGTTGGCCGCCCGGTAAGGAGCAGGTGTCATGGCCGCTGGCTGGTACCGATCAAAAACTTTCATCATTCTGGCGGCGCTGGTGGGGCTGGTGGTGGTGGCCCTGCTGGTGGCCCCCTATCTGCTCGACCTCAACCGCTACAAACCCCTCATCGTGTCGCAACTGGAGCAGGCCACCGGGCGCAAAGTCGAAATCGAAAACCTGCGCCTGCATTTTCTTCCCAGCACGCGCGTGGTGGTGAGCGGAATCCGGGTCAAGAATCCCGACGGCTTTCCCGCCGGGGACACGGCCGCGGTGGAGCAAGTGGAGATCGGGCTGGCCTTGAGGCCGCTGCTGAGCCGCGAGGTGGACATTACCTCCGTTGCCGTCGAGGGCGTGGAGCTGAACCTGCTCACCAGCGAGAGCGGCGGGACCAACTACGACTCCCTCCTCAAGCTCCGGCCCTCCGCGGGAAAGAAAACGGAGGCCGCCTCGCCGGTTTCTCTCGCCCGGGTGGGACGCGTGGCGCTGGAGGGCATTCGCGTCAACTCCGGCACCTTCTGGCAGCGCGACAAGCACGTCCATCCCGCCTGGTCGGTCTCCGGCCTGAATCTTACCGCCAGCGGCTTCGATTTGACCGACAAGCGCTGGATGAGCCAGGTCGAGGCCACGGTGGATTTGGGCGGCGTCGAAGTCTCCATGCCGGCGGTGAAAGAACCGCTGCGCTTCAGCGAGGGCCGGCTCAGCGTAAGCGGCAACGTCGCCGAGGGTCAGTTCAGCCTCGCGCTGGCGGGGCTCGAGGCCCGGGGCACGGTCAAAGTGGCCGAAGTGGAGCGTTTCTCCGCCGTCGAGTTCACGCTGGGAATGAAAGAACTCAACCTCGCCGCCGTGGCCGGGCTCACCAGCGGGAAGAAGTCCGCCCGGCCGCGCCCGCCCGCCGGCTCCACGCTGCTGGCGCGCGGCACGGTTCAGGTGGACCGGCTGGTCATTGCGCCGCTCGCGGCCCAGCGCTTGAACGCCAAGGTGCGTCTCTACAGCAACCGCCTCGAGGTTGATCCGTTCTCGCTCCAGCTCTACGACGGCCGCACCCAGGGCACCCTGGGGCTTGACCTTGCCGGTGACGCTATGCTGGCGCGGCTCAACGCGCGCCTGGAAGGCATCAATATGACCAAGCTGCTGGCCGCGGCCGCGCCCGACTCCAAAAAGAAAATCACTGGCACGCTGGAAGCCAATGCCCGCCTGGGCGTGCCGCTGGGGGCCGCGAGTCCGCTGGCCGCGGCGGCGGGCGACGGCAACTTTGCGGTGCGCAACGGCACGCTGCCCGGCGTCAACTTGGGCGGCGCGCTGGTCAAGATGGCCAAGTTCATGCAGATTGGCGTTCCCACGGGCGACACCGGCTTCAGCTTTTTTGGCGGCGACTTCCGCGTCGCCAGCGCCCGTGTGCACAGCGAGCAGCTCCGGCTCGACTCCGACGCGCTCGATGCCTCGCTCAACGGCAGCGTGGGCTTCGACCAGACCCTCCGGTACACCGGCATGGGAATGCTGAAAGGGCAGGGTACCGCGCAACAACAGCCGAGCACGGAGAACCCCATCGGGGGCCTGCGCCGCATCTTCGGAAAAGTCGCCCAGACCGCCATGACCATCACCGGGATGCGCGTGCCTTTTTCGGTCGGCGGCACTCTGCAAGACCCGAAATTCTCTCTCGCCGGCGCCCCGCAACCCGTCCGCTGAGCGCGTGCTGTCCTTTTTCGCGGCCCTGTTTGACACCGGCTCGCGCGCTCCTCTATTCTGATAAGAGAGAGGCAGGCAAGAACGATGCGCCGCGTGTATTTCGACCACAACGCCACTACGCCGCTGGCCGCGGAAGTGCTCGAGGCTATGCAGCCGTACCTCACCGAGGAGTTCGGCAACGCCAGCTCCATCCACAGCGTCGGCCAGCGCGCCCGCGCCGGGGTCGAGCAGGCGCGCGCTCAGGTGGCGGCGCTCATCGGCGCGCGCGACAAAGAAATTGTCTTCACCAGCGGTGGCACCGAGGCGGATAACCTGGCCATTCACGGCGTCGTCGGCGCCGCCGAGCGCCCCCGCAAGCACATCGTCACCAGCACCATCGAGCACCACGCCGTGCTCAACACTTGCCAGGCGCTCGAAGCCGAAGGCGTTAGCGTGACCTACGTGCCGGTCAGCCGCGGCGGGCTGGTGGATCCCGAGGACGTCCGCCGCGCGCTCACGCCCGACACGGTGCTCATCACCATCATGCACGCCAATAACGAGCTGGGCACCGTCCAGCCCATCGCCGAAATCGCGCGGATTGCGCGCGAGCGCAAGATTCCTTTCCACACCGACGCCGTGCAGTCGGCGGGCAAGCTGCCCCTCAACGTAGCGGAGCTGGGCGTGGACCTGCTGTCGCTCTCGGCGCACAAGATTTATGGCCCCAAAGGCGTGGGCGCGCTCTACATCCGCCGCGGCCTGCCCTTGAAGCCGCTGATGTTCGGCGGGCACCACGAGCGCGACCGCCGTCCGGGAACCGAAAATGTTGCCGGCATCGTCGGCTTCGGCGTGGCCGCCGAGCGGGCGTACGCCCATCTGGCCGAGGAGGCCTCCCGCTTGGCGGGTTTGCGCGATGAGCTCGAGCGTCGCATCCTGGAGCGCGTTCCGCACACGGGCCTGAACGGCGACCCGGCGCGCCGCACTCCCAACACCACCAACCTCTGTTTCGATTTCATCGAAGGCGAGCCGCTGGTGATTGCGCTCGACCTTAAGGGCATCGCCTGCTCCACCGGAGCCGCCTGCTCGGCCGGCGCCGTCGAGCCCTCGCACGTGCTCACCGCCATCGGCCTGCCGCCCGAGCGCGCCCGCGCCAGCCTGCGCTTCTCGCTCGGCCGCGCCAATACCCGCGAAGAGGTGGACTACGTCGCCGAAGTGCTCCCCGCCGTGGTCGAGCACCTGCGCGAGCTTTCGCCGCTCTATAAAAAGCCTGCGGCCGCCCGCGCCTGATGGGTTCTTCCCTCCGGGCATGACCGACATCCAGCCCATTACAGAGAAGCTGGGCCGCGCACGGGCCGCTCTGCTGGCCGTGGCCGAAAGCGTCCCCTCCGAGTTCTGGCGGAAGCCACCCGGGCCGGAGCGTTGGTCGGCCGCGGAGGTGATCGCTCACCTGACTATGGTCGAAACCGCCATCCTCGAGGGCGCCCGGAAGATGATGGCGCACGAGCCACGCCCCGTGCCTTTCTGGCGTCGGCTGCACATCCCGCCCAAAGTCAGCGAATACCGCCTCATCAAGCGCCAAACGCCGCTGCCGCTCGACCCGGCCTATGTCGGCGAGAAAGACGCCATGCTGGAGCGCTTCCGCGCCCTGCGCGGCGAAACGCTCGCCTTTCTTCAAGCCAACCAGGCGCTCGACTTCGCCCGCTGGCGCCGCACCCATCCTTTCTTCGGCAGCCTGAATGCCGCTTCCTGGTTTAGAATGATTTCGCACCACGAAGTGCGCCACACCAAGCAACTGCGCGAAATCGTGAGAGCGCTGCGATGAAGGCGAACGGGCACGAACCGGTGGTTATCGGCATGAGCGGGGGCGTAGACTCTTCGACCGCCGCCGCGCTGCTGGCCGAGAGGCAGTCCGGTGTCGTCGGGCTGACCATGCAGCTCTGGGACCAGCGGCGCTTGCAAAAGAACCCGGCCGTCGGCAACCTGCCCATCGTCCACGCCGGCCGCTGCTGCTCGCTCGACGACGCCTATGACGCCCGCCGCGTGGCCGCGCACCTCGGCCTGCCGTTCTATCTGGTCAATTTCGAGTCGCGCTTCGAAGCCGACGTGGTGCGGCCCTTTGTGGAAAGCTACTTGGGCGGCGAAACCCCCATCCCCTGCACGCTCTGCAACAACTTCATCAAGTTTGACCAATTGCTCACCACCGCCCGGCAGATTGGCGCCGAGCGCGTGGCCACCGGCCACTATGCCCGCGTCGGCTACGACAGCGAAGGCGGCCGCTACGTCCTGCGCCGCGCCGCCGACGCCACCAAAGACCAGTCCTATTTCCTCTGGGGCCTGACGCAGGACCAGCTGGCTCGCACCGAGTTCCCTCTGGGCGAGTTGACCAAGCCGGAAGTGCGCGCGCTGGCCCGCGCCCGCCGGCTACCCGTGGCCGAGAAGCAGGAAAGCCAGGAGATTTGCTTCGTCCCCAGCGGCAACTACATCCGCTTCATCGAGGCCTATCTCGAGGAGCAGGGAGGCGCGCTCCCCCACGGGCGGGGCGAAATGGTTTCCACCGACGGCCGCGTGCTGGGCGAGCACTCGGGGCTGCACCAGTTTACCGTCGGGCAGCGCCGCGGCCTGGGCGTGGCGGCCGGCAAGCCGCTCTATGTGGTGGCTCTTGACCGCCCCCGCAACCGCGTCATCGTCGGCGAAGAGCACGAGCTCTACCGGCGCGAAGCCCGGGCGCGGGAAACGAACTGGATTTCCATCGCCCCGCCTGCCGCGCCGCTGCGCGCCCGGGTCAAAGTGCGCCACCAGCATCCACCGGCGCCCGCGACGCTCACTCCCGAAACGAATTCCGGGGTGCGCATGGTTTTCGACGAGCCACAGCGCGCCTTGACCCCCGGCCAGGCGGCCGTCTTCTACGCCGCGGCCGACGCGCCCGATCCGGCGCTGGTGCTGGGCGGAGCCTGGCTTTGTTGACAACCTTTGGGTCGCGCAGGCATCTTACTACCATAGAAGCACTAAGGAGGCGTCGCCAATGCGTCGAATAGCAATCCTGAGTCTGCTCGTCCTGGTCGTTAGCGTCCCTGCCTATGCCCAGAGCAAGGAGCAGGAACGCCTGCGGGAAGCTGGGGCTGTGATGAAGGAGATTCTCGACATCCCGGAGAACATCCCCCAGGACCTGCTGGACAAAGCGGAGTGCGTGGGCGTGCTGCCGAGCGTGAAGAAAGGGGCCTTCATTTTCGGCGGGAGTTATGGCGCCGGCGCCTTCCTCTGCCGCAGCGGCGAAGGTTTCGATGGCGCCTGGGGCGCCCCGGCCATGTATCGCTTGGAGGGCGGGAGTTTCGGGCTTCAAATCGGCGGCAGCGCAACCGATTTCGTTCTGCTGATTATGAACAAGCGCGGGGCGGAAACACTGCTCAAGAGCAAGGCCAAGCTGGGCGCTGACGCGGCCGCGGCCGCGGGACCCAAGGGCCGCACCGCCGCCGCTGCCACCGACCTCTACATGCGCGCTGAAATCCTCACCTATTCCCGCTCCCGCGGGCTTTTTGCGGGCGTCTCGCTTGAAGGCTCATCCCTGCGGCCCGACGCCGGCGCCAACAAGAAGGTCTACGGGCGACGGCTCGGGGCCCGGCAGATTCTCCGCGAAGGCGCGGTGGGGGTGCCCGGCGCCGCGCAAGGGCTGGTCAACACCCTCAACCAGCACTCGCCCAAAAACCTCAGCGAATAGCGCCGATTCTCTTCGCCTTCTCCGGCTGGGCAAACCAGCGCCGCAGCGGCTCCAGGTGCGGCTCGCGTCGCCGCCTGACGTCCCTTTCCAAACGCTTCAAGTCGGCGGCGGTGTCCACATCATAGAGGGGGGGCAAAAGCGAAACGCGGCAACCGAACTGGCCCAGCCGCGCCCGCATTTGCCGGCCAGCCCGTGGCGTCCCCCAAGCAATCCCGGCGAAGAGCCTGTGCTCGACGCGCGCCCGCTCGCTCAACCCCATGAGGTAGAAACCGCCGTCGCGCGCCGGCCCCAGCACCGCCTCCCGGCGGCGAAGAGCCTGAAACGCTTGCTGCAGTTTGACGGCGTTTAACGCCGGGCTGTCGCTCCCCATCACCACCACCCTCGCATACCCGTCGCGGCGAAGCTCGGCGAAAGCCCGCGCCAGGCGCTCTCCCAACTCACGGCCGCGCTGCACGCGGATCCGGAGCGCGCGCGGCAAGCGGAGCCGCCCGGCCGCGCTCTTAGCTTGCCGGAGGTTTCGTCCCGTGAGGTAGAGCCATCTGTCAATCGCGGCGGGCAGCGCAGCCGCGAGCCGGGCTGTGCTTTCGAGGCAGGCGATGTGCAGGCGAAAGGCTTGGGCGCGGGTGAGCGGGGGCACGAGCCGCGTCTTCACGCGGCCGGCCCGGGGGAGCCGGGCAAAAATCACCAGAGCTGCTCGCTTGCGTTTTCGCATAGGCACAAAAAAGGCTGCCCATCGGGGCAGCCGTAAGGACGCGACTCCAGAGTAGATTAGATAAACAACTCTTCGTCGGCCCGCGCGCCTTTCTTGGCCCGCTCGGGGCGCGTGGCCAGAAACTCC
>CAYTXK010000076.1:0-8964 GCA_964441645.1 uncultured Acidobacteriota bacterium | reverse complement strand
GTCCGTGGTCAGTAGTCCGTGCCCTGACCGAAGTGGATGGTCTCGCCCAGATTGCCGCAGACAGAATTCAACAGATTGACAGCCATTTCGGTGGCCACGGCATTTCCGCCGCTGGCAGCGATGCCGCCCCCCAGCGCCAAACTCGGTTGTGCGCGGGCAAACTCTCGGGCCACGGCGGTGACGCGCTCGGCCGGGACGTCGCACGCCGAAGCCACCGTAGCGGGATCGTAGCGGTCGGTGCGCAGCCGCAGGTCGGTAGCCGTATCGGCCGAGAGTCCTCGCGCCAGGCCGGCGCGGAGGATTTCGCGGATCATCCCCAGGGCCAGCACGCCTTCCGTGCCCGGCCGAACCGCCAGCCACTCGTCGGCGTTGGCGGCGGTGAGCGACTGCCGCGGGCCGACGTGGACGAACCGCCGGCTGAAATCCCGGCGAAACTCGGCGAAGTCGCGGGTGAAGGCCACGTTCGAAATCCACGTCTCGAGAAAGTCAGCCCCGAAGCTGAGCAGAACCTTAGCCCGGGCGATGTCGTAATGAGGAATCTCCGTGGTGCCGAAAGTGCGGCGGTTGGCTTCGCGGAGGGGCTCGTAGGCGAAGGGTTCGTATTGGAGGGTGCGGCGCGAGCCGTAGGCGGCCATCCATTCGCCGAAAAACTTCTCCAGGCTGCCGGTGACGCGCTCGGTGACCAGCGCCACGCGGTCGGCCTGTTTTTCGCGGCGCAAATAGCCGAGTAAGTTGGCGAGCAACTCCTCGCCTTCCTGCCAGGAGATGGGCTCGAGCTGCCCGCGGTCATTGCGGCGCAGCGGCTGTTGGATGCGGTCGGGATTGTAGAGGCCCTGGACAGCGGCCTGGCCGCGCGCGCACAGCCCGCCGCGGTTGACCGGGTGCTCGGGATTGCCTTCGAGCTTGAGCGCCCGCCCTTCGCGCGTTCGCACCAGCACCCCGCAGCCCGCCGGGCACTCCCGGCAGGTGGATTTGTACCAGGTGGAAATCCCCGGGATGGTTTCCTCGGGCGGAACCACGTAAGGGATCAGCTTGCGCGCCGGCTCCGACTGGCAGCCCGCCAGCGTCCCCGCCGTGGCGGCGGCGATGATCTTCAAGAACTCGCGTCGCTCGAGTTGTCCGCTCATGCTCTCACTTGTGGCAGGTAACGCAGTCCACCGAAGGCTCCACGCCCGGCCCGTACTTGTGGGTGCGCGCCGTCTCGTTGTGGCAGCGCAGACAGTCGCCCATTTGCCGTGGAAATGCGTCCGCTACTTGCACTACTTCCATCGTTTCCACCGCCCCGTGGCACTCCTGGCACTGCAAGCCGGCGCGGATGTGCCGTTTGTGGGAGAAATAGACGAAGTCTGGCAGCGTATGAATTCGCTCCCAGGGAACCGGCCGGCGCTGCTGCCAATAGGCCGCCAGCTTGCGGATTTCCGGCTTGCGCACGGCAACCAGTTGGTGGCATCCCATGCAGGTCTGCACCGAAGGAACGCCGGCCACGGGGCTGATCTTGGCGTAGGCGTGGCAATACTGGCAGGGGATTTTTTTGTCGACGGCGTGCAGTTTGTGGCTGAAGGCAATTGGCTGCTCTACAGCCGCGCCCGCAAAGATGCGGTTCCAGAGTCCCAGCACGGTGATTGCTGGGACAACTATGACCAGCAACACGAGGAGCGCGCGGCTCAGCCCTCGCTGGTTCTCTGCCCTGTTTGCCACCTTGTCCCCCGAACTCAACCCTTGTGTGCGGCCATTGGCTGCTTAACGCGGCGGACGCGTCTCGCCCCGCACCGTCGCCACCTGCTCGGGCCGCACCAGCGGAGCGCTATTGCCCCAACTGGTGCGCAGATAGTTTTCGACCGCGGCGACTTCTTCGTCGCTCAAGACGTCGGCGAAGGCCGGCATAGGCCGTGTCCATTTACCCGCCGGGCGGACCGCTCCGGTGCCCCAGAGAGTCTTGCGGAGAAAGCGGAGCGGGTCGCGGCCCAGCAATTCGCCCGCGCCCCGCAGCGAAGGCACAAAGGGCGGGATACCCTCGCCGCTGGCCGTATGGCAGGAGACGCAGCGCTGCTCGTAGACGCGCGCGCCCAGCTCCGCCCATTCAAACCCGGGCCCGGCGTTCGCCTCTCGGGCCGCCACGGTGCCGGCGGCCGCCTCAATCACGCTGGGTGAGCTGAAGGTGGGCGAATTGGCGTACTCCGGGGGCGGAAAGCCAGCCGAAAACCAGTAGTAGCCGGCCCACACGACCACGAGCAGGAACAGCACCCAGGCCCAGGTCGGAACCGGCGCCGGGGTTTCGGCGCGAGTCGGCTCCCAGCGCTCGTCGTGCGTACCGGCGTAGGCGTTGATGAGCACGGGGATTTTGCCCTCGACAATGTCGTCGTTCTTCAGGCCCATGAGAGCGATGCCAGGACCGTTGCGCACGATGAAGCACACTTCACGAACGCCGACGACGCCGGACTGGTCGTGGGCGCGGATGGAGAGCCGATGGGGCCCGTCGGGGAGCCGGGTGGTGTCGAGCTCAAAGGTGGCGGGGGGACGATAGACGCCGATGGGCTCGGGCGAATCGTCGAGAAAGATTTCTACTTTGACCGGGTCGTGCTCATACATGGGAGTTGCCCTCGTCGTCCTCCAGAATGGCGCGCTTGATGTGGTCGGGCCGGTCTTCGCCCGGACGAACCGTATAGCGGACCGCCAGATAGAGCGTCCACACCATGCCCACAATGGCCAGGCCCACGAGCACGTACTCGTAGGGCGCCGGCCGCGCCGCACCGCCGTGGGCGCTGTGAGCTTGCAGCGCCGCGGACAGGAAGGCGGCGAGCGCTTGGACGGCGGCGCTCATGGCTTCCCCCGCAAACGCTTGACATCCTCGGGCGTCGGCCCGGGCGCCTGATTGCCCCAAGTGGTGCGCTCGTGCAGCACCACGGCGGTGATTTCTTCATCGGTGAGCACCTCGGCGAAGGGCGGCATCTTGCCGGCATAGACCTGACCGGCGATGGGCTTCCCCGACAGCCCGTTGAGCACGGTGCGCACGTGCTCGGCGAAATCTCGATTGGTCACGGTGGCGCTCCCTTTGAGGGGCGGATAGAGGCCGCGGGTGCCGATCCCGTCCATTCCATGACAGCGGGCGCAGTGGGCGCCGAAAACCTGGGCGCCCAGCGTGCGCAGTTGCGCTTCTCCCGGGGCGGCTGGCGCGCCCGCCGGAGCGGCCGCGGCCTGCTCGCCGCCGAAGAAGCTCATGTCGAGCTTCGGCTGCTTGAGCGCCTGCAAATAGGCCAGCAACGCCACCGCATCACGGCTGGCGACCACGACGCCTTTTGGCGGGGCATAGTCGGGCGGCACGGGGACGACGGTGTCACCCGGCTCTTCTCGCTCCTTGACCTCGAAGTACCACCAGTAGGCTGGCATCACCGATTCCCGCACCACGGCGCGCGGCTGATAGAGATGGATCAAGTGCCAGGTTGGATCGGGCTGGCGGTTGCCGATGTCGGAGAGGTCGGGGCCGGTGCGTGCCGTGCCCAGCAGTTGCGGGGTTTGATAGACGTAATCGCCGGCGGCGGCGGGTCGCCCGTAGAGGCGGTCATGGGGGACGGGGCGCACTTGCTGGGTGTGGCAGTAGCTGCAGCCCTCGGAGACGTAAATTTCCCGGCCGCGCTTCTCCAGCGGCGTGAAGTCGCGCAAGCCCGGCGTGGGAGGAGTTTTCATCATGGTAAGCGCGGGCACGATGGCGATAAAGACGGTCAAGAAAACGAAAATGCCCCAAGCGAGACCGAACAGCAGGCGATGGTGGACGTGAAAGTTCATCAGTCGCCTACCACCACGGCCTGATGCGCTTCGGCCGGCGCGCCCCGCCGCATCAGCCACAGGTTGTAAGCGAAAATGAAGTGGCCGAGCACCATCAACCCGCCGCCAAAGGAGCGCGCCAGCCAGTAGGAAGCTTGCACGGTGACCGATTCAATAAAGGGTTTCTTGGCCACCCAGGCCATGCCCTGTTCGGTGCCGCCGATGGCCAGCGAGACGCCGTAAATCAGCACGCCGATGAGCGCAAACCAGAAGTGAACGCCGACCAGCAGGATGGACGGCTCGCGGTGGGTGAGCCGCGGCAACATTCCGTAAATCCCGCCCCAGATGAGGAAGGCGACGAAGCCGTACATGGTCAGGTGGGAGTGGCCGACGGTGAAGTGGGTGAAGTGCCAGTAGAGATTGGCGGTGCGAAAAGCCTCGAAGGTTCCCTGGGTGGAGGCCAGGCCGTAGAAAACGGTTCCCACCACGATGAAAGGAATGGAGTAGCTGCGGCGGATGGTGTCTGACTTGCCTTTGAGGGTGAGCAGGAAGTTCCCGGTGCCGGCCCACACCGGCACCATCATGCCGACGCTGAAAACGATGGCGGTGGTTTGCAGCCACCAGGGAATGGGGCTGAAGACGTAGTGGTGCGTGCCGATCAAGGTGTAGAAAATCAGTTGCGTCCAGAAGGCCAGCACGCCCAGGGCGTAGGAATAAATCGGCCGGTTCAGGAACTTGGGCAGCAGGTAGTACATCAGCCCCACCACCACGGGCGTGAACCACATCCCCACGCCCTGGTGCATGTAGTAGCCCTGAATGATGGCCTGGCCGAGCCCGTGCTGCCACCAGGGGATGTAAGCCACGGTGTAGAGGGTGGCCAGCCAGGTGAAGGAAGCCAGGATGTACCAGTTGGAGATGTAGATTTCTTCCATGCGCCGCCGCGCCACCGTCTGGTAGAAGTTGATGGTGTGCAGGATGACGCCGGTGGCGAAGGGAATGGCCAGCGGCCAGACGTACTCGCGGTACTCCTGGGTGCCGTTGTTGATGCCAGCCAGCAGGGTGATGATTCCCACGGCTACGGTCCAGTTCCACAGCCAGAGGGCGACGCGGGCCAGCTTGAAGCTGTAAAGGCGCACGCGGGAGGTGCGCGGCACCACGTACAGGCAGAGACCGACCATGGCCAGCGAGGTCCAGCCCCAAAAGACGGTGTTGGTGTGCACCATGCGCAGCCGGCCGAAGGAGAACCACGGATAGGCGAGAAAATCCGGGTAGCTGAATTTGACCGAGGCGAGTAATCCGGCGCTGGAGCCGACCAGCAGCCAGAAAGTCGCCCAAGCCAGGTAACTGTAAATGAGGCGGATGAAGGCAGGGTCTTCGGCCAAAAATTCCTGAATGCGAACCTTGGGGAGGAAGGTTGCGCCCATTCCGGCTCGGCGACACCGTCCCCGCGTGGTGGGCGGGGCTGACTAGACGTTGGCCCCTGAACTTCGAAGCCTTGGAATCGTGCGCAGCCTACTCTACGAGGTGAGCAGTGTCAATTGTTGTGTGGACAGAAGCGAGACTAGTGCCGTTCCAACTATTTGGGCCTAAGGGGAAACGCCGGGAACACTTTTTGAAGAAAGGCCAGGGTAAGCGGTACTTGCGGAAACGGCTGGCGGCGCGCCTCAGTTCTGTTAGCCGCAACAAAGTTGGAACGGCACTAGCGCGCCGCGGCGGCGGGCGACTGAGAAAAAATCTGGCTGGCCGCGGCCACGCCCGCGCCCGGCGAGAGCCGGAAGCCGTCGTCGGAGAGAATTTTGTCGAGCGCCGCCAGCAGCAGCAGGACATTATTTCCCGTGCAGGAAGCGCCCATCAAGCCCACGCGCCAGATGCGGCCTTTGAGGGGACCCAGGCCGCCGGCGATTTCGATGTTGAACTCTTCCAGCAAGCGCCCGCGGAGCTTGCGGTCGTCAATGCCGGCCGGCACTTTTACGGACGTTACTGTCCACATCCGCTGGCCGGGGGCCGCCAGCAGCCCGAGCCCCATAGCTTCGAACCCGGCGATGAGGGCTTGCTGGTTGCGACGGTGGCGCTCCCAGCGCGCCTCGAGGCCTTCTTCGTCCAGAATGCGCAAGGCTTCCCGCAGAGCGTAAATCATGGAGATGGGCGCGGTGTGGTGGTAGGTGCGCTCGCCGCCCCAGTATTTCATGATGTAGTTGAGGTCGAAGTACCAACTGGGCACGCGGGTGCGGCGGCGGCTAATGACCTCTTCCACCTGCGGGTTGGCGGTAAAGGGCGCCAATCCCGGCGGGGCGCTCAAGCACTTCTGCGAGCAAGAGAAACAAACGTCGAGCCGCTGGGCGTCCACGCGCAAGGGCATGCCGCCGGCAGTGGCGACGGCGTCCACGGCGAGCAGGGCGCCACACTCGTCGGCCACCTGGCGGAAAGCGTCGAGGTCATGCAAAACCCCGGTGGCGGTCTCGCCGTGGGTCACGCCCAGGACTTTGACCTTCTTGCCGCGAGTGGCTTCGCGCGCTTGCTGGGGATCCACGGGAAGGCCGGGCTCGGACTTGAGCTCGATTACTTCGGCGCCGGTGCGCGCCGCCATGTCGGCCAGGCGGGCGCCGAAAAAGCCGGCCACGGTGATGGCGGCGGTGTCGCCGGGCTCGAGGCAGTTGGACATCGCCGTCTCCATCCCGGCGCTGCCGGTGGCGGAAACGGGAAAGGTCAGCTTGTTCTCGGTGACGAAGAGGCGCCGCAGGAGCCGCTGCGTCTCATCCATGATATGCAGGAAATCAGGGTCAAGGTGGCCCAACATGGGCGCCAGCAGGGCGCGGTAGACGCGCGGATCCATGCAGGAGGGCCCCGGCCCGAGCAGAATGCGGGCAGGATGGTTGAGTTCGCCCACGGGCTCCTTCATCGCTTTTCGCTCGCAACTTCAGTGATGGTGACGTCGACGCGGCGGCCGTCGCCTTTCTTTTTCGACAGCCAGTCACTCATCTCCGCCGCCAACCGCTCGGCATCCACCCGGAAGCCGGCCTCGACCAGCCCGTCGCCGCGCGGCAGCGTGTCATCGAACGCGGCCTCGCCGGTGAAGCGCCGCATGCAGAAGGTGTCGAGCCAGTCGAGCGGGCAAGGACGTCGCTCGCCGTCCACTGTCACTTCGACCTTCAGCTGGCGCGCAAACACCGGCGATTATACCTCAGCGGTTCTGTCGGCCGGCAACGACCAAATTGGTCCTATGCGTTTACTGGTTTATTGGGGCTCTGGGTGCGTATAATCGCGCCAGCACTGAAACGGATCGAGCAAAGGGGGCCCCTGTGCCGCGCAAAACGCGAATCAACATCGGCGACCGCAGCATCGAAGCCGAGGACATGGAATTCAAGACCGGCCGGGAAGATTGGAGCGAGTATCAGGTGGAGGACGGCTTCACGGTGCGCATCAAGCTGGTGGTGTCGAGCATTCTTAGGACTCAAGACCGCGACCCGCAGGGGAATCCCGTGTACATCGTGCAGTCCACGAATATCGTCAAGGTCCTGCCCCCCGAGACCTACTCGCGCAAAGAAGTGCAGTGAGCGAGCAGCGCGGGCGGCTCCGAGTGGCGGGTAAGCCGGCGCAGGCGCCGAGCGAAGCGAGCCCGGGTATGCTCATAAGCAGAACGCTGCTGAAAGTCCAAGGCCACTAGCTTCCCTAATTCAGCCAAAGCCCGGCGGGTGATCTCGGCGGCCGCCTCGGGGTCGTCGAGGCGGTGCTCGTAGCAGATGGCCAGTTCCTCGTAAACCTCCAGCGCTCGCCTTCCCTTTTCGCCGGGCTCGGCGTTGAGCAGTTGCCGCCACAAGACGAGCGCCCGCTCGTAGTCCCGGGCACGCTTGTAGAGCAAGGCCAGGCGGAAGCGGGCGGCTGGCTCGCTCCCGGCAGGAAGTCCACCGCTCAAAGCGGACTCATAGAGGGCGCAGGCACGCTTTCGCTGCCCCGCTCGCTCGAAGAAGCGGCCGAGCGCGAAGATCTCTTCGGGGTCTCTCGCCGTCTCCGGAGCCGCCAGCAGCGAAAGTACGCGCGCTGTGACAGCAGCCAGGGTGACGATGTCGTGGGCGTTGTGGCGAAACACGATTTCGAGCGGCTGCTCGCGGCCGCCGCGAAGGAAATCGAAATACAGTCCCGGAATCCTCTCGCCGGGCACATCGTCCGGGCGCCGGTAGCCGAGCAGCCCCTGCTCGAGATCGAGCAAGCGCAGCGAGCTGAGCCGCCCTTTCCACAGCCGCCGGGCGGGATAGAGAAAATCCAGATGGAGCGCGGGTTCGAGCGCCGCGGGTTCATCGTGAACCGGCCGCCGCGCCAGGCGAAAGCGAGTTTCGAGCAGCGGCGCATCGAACTGCTTGCCGTTGTAAGTGACTAGCACCTTCGCCGCTGCCAGAAACGGCTCCAGGGCGGCGAGGAGGGCGCTTTCGGCGGCCAAATCGCGGAGAAAGAATTGACGCAGCCGAAGCCCACCCGCGGCGAGCTGCGCCAGACCGACAAGGAATGCGTAGGTGCCGGTGCCGCCCGCCAGGCCCGTTGTTTCAAGATCGAGAAAGAGCCAGTCGGTGAGCGGCGGAAGGAAACTTTCGCGGTCGGCCAGCAACAGCGAAGCAGTCTGCGGGTCGAGTGCCGGCAAGTCCGGGAGCCCGGGGCGCGCGGTGAGAGGCACGAGTTCTTCGCGCACCGAATAGCCCGGGCCGGCGAGGACGGGGGACCTCGCCCGGGGTGCTATGGCCTGCGGCGCTCGGGCTGCCGCCAGTCCAGCCAGCCGCTCGCGCAGGCTGAGCATCAGGGCTTCACAAGACGCACGAGAATTTCTCGCGCGACCGCCTTGCCGCTCTCACCCACTTCGCCGACCGGCCCGACGCAGGAAGGACACCCGGCGGCACAGGGGCACTGCTCGATGAGGGCCAGCGTCTTCTCCAGCAATTCGGCGTGAAGGGCGTAGAGCGGCTGGGAAAAGCCGATCCCGCCGGGATAGTTGTCGTAGAGGTAGAGGTTGGGTTCGAAGAGCGCTCTGGCGGCCTCGGCGGCGAGGGATTGTTCGGCGGGCGGCTCCTCCGAAGCAGAGAGAGAGTTTTCGCCCAGGGCGGCGCGGAGGTCGCGCGCGTCGCACATCAAGAGCAGCGTGGCAATGGTTCGCAAAGCATTGCGCAGCGCGCGCAAGCCGCTCTGGCGGTCATCGGGGGAGAACGGCAGGGCGGC
>CAYTXK010000075.1:0-8978 GCA_964441645.1 uncultured Acidobacteriota bacterium | reverse complement strand
GTCATTCCGAGCCCGAGCCCTCGCCCCCGAAAGCCGGCTTGTCCTGAGGCCCGCACGGCGGGACGAAGGGCCCGACCGGCATTCGGGCGAGGAATCTGCTTTCAACCTATCGAGCCCGCGCGAAATTGTTTATCATAGGCCCCCCATGGACCGCGACCTCTCCCTCGAGTTTCTCCGCGTCGTCGAGCAGGCGGCCATCGCCGCCGCGCACACCATGGGTTACGGCGACCGCGCCGCCGACCAGGCCGCCACCGAATCCATGCGCCGCGAGTTGAGCGGCGTCGCCATCCGCGGCCGCATCGTGATTGGCGAAGGCGAGCGCGACGAAGCCCCCATGCTCTTCATCGGCGAGGAAGTCGGCCGCCCCGCCAAAGACGGCGACGACTTTCCGTTGGTTGACATCGCCGTTGATCCCCTCGAAGGCACCAATCTCTGCGCCACCGGCGCCGCCAACGCTCTGGCCACGCTCGCCGCCAGCGAGCCCGGCGGGCTGCTGCACGCCCCCGACATCTACATGAACAAGCTGATTGTCGGCCCCAGTTGCAAGGGCGCGGTGGAGTTGGATGCGCCGGTCAATGACAATTTGAAAGCCATCGCCAAGCGCTTGGAGCGCGACGTCGAGGACTTGGTCGTCGTCGTCCTCGACCGCCCCCGCCACGAACAGTTGGTCAAAGACATTCGTGCCGCGGGCGCCCGCATCCGTCTTATCACCGATGGCGACGTCGCTCCCGCCATCGCCGCCGCGGTCGTCGGCTCCGGCGTGCACGCGGTCATGGGCATTGGCGGCGCCCCCGAAGGCGTGCTGGCCGCCGCCGCTCTGCGCTGCTTGAATGGTGAGATTCAGGCGCGGCTGGTGACCACCAAGCCCGAGCACAAAGCGCGCCTCGAAAAGATGGGCATCACCGATCTGAACCGCACTTACCTCACGGAGGACCTGGCCCCGGGGAACAAGATTGTCTTTGCCTGCACCGGGGTGACGAGCGGGGATTTGCTGCGCGGGGTGCGGTACTTCGGGGAGGGAGCGCGCACCCATTCCTTGCTGATGACGCTCGAGCCCCACAACGTCCGTTTCGTGGACACTGTGCACCTCGAGCGCCAGACTGACATCAAGGTGCGCTTCGCCTAGCACGGGTGCCTGAAATCACACGCACCTGTCATTCTGAGCGAAGCGAAGAATCTCAACCCAAGGGATGAGGGGAACTTTCCTGCTCACTTGGTCGTACAATAGCGCAAGGAGTGGTTTGCCATGAAAAACACTGAGCGAATCCAGGAACGCGGCGGCGCTCTCCAGATCATCCTGGCCATCATCGGCGGCCTGCTGGTGCTGTCGGTGCTGGTGACCGTGATTACCCTCTGGGTGCTGCGGCACTACATGCAAATTGACGTGCAGCGCTCGGGTGGCGGCAAAGAGGTCAGTATCCGCACCCCCGTCGGCAGCATCGAGGTGCGCAAAGCCCACGATGTCGCCCAGCAACTCAAGTTCCCCATCTATCCCGGCGCGACGCCGGAGGACGAAAGTGCTTCCGTCCGCCTGCGCGGCCGGCTGGGGGAGGAGGAAGGCGGCCTCGATATTCTTGCCGCCAAGTTCCTGACCAGCGATGACTTCGACAAAGTAGACGCCTGGTACCGCCAGCAACTGGGGCCGGAGTTCACCCGCGAGCAGGGACACATCAAGGGCACCGAAGGGTCAAGCGACTGGAAGATTCAGGTCGAGCCCGGCGGCAGCGACGTCCTCTACAGCCAGCACCGCGAAGGCCGCCTGCGCGGCGTCGCCCTCAAGCGCCAGTGGTCCCGCGTTGAGATTGCCCTCTTCGAGGTCGCCGAAACCGCCCATCAATAACAGCACCGGGCCAATCAACACTCGGCGCGTCAGGGCTTCAGCCCTGACATAAGAAGGCCAAAAAAACCGAGGGCTTTAGCCCCTGAGGTTATTCTGGCTATCGGGTTTACATCGCCCACGCCCACACTTTGTCATTCCGAGCCCCGAGAGCCAGCTTGTCCTGAGGTCCGCACGGCGGGACGAAGGGCTCGGCGGGCATTCGGGGCGAGGAATCTGCTTTTCTCCGGGTCACGAACCACAAGTCACGAGCCACTCTAGCTTCATCTCATTCCCCTCGGTTGTTGCCTCTTCTTGGTGGGGCAGACATTCCTGCCTGCCCTGAGTTTGGCCGAAGGGTCTGCCCGCGGAGCCTCTTGCACCGACCTCGGCCACCGCCTTCCTCTCATTCTGAGCGAAGCGAGGAAGCTCAGCCCAGAGCTGGCCAGCGGCCACTGAACACCGAGCACTATTTCATCTGCCTTTCATACACCGCCCGCGCCTCGGAGAGCAGCTTCAGCACCGCACCCTTTTCCGCCTCCGTGTTCCAGCCGGTGTGCTTCTCCACCGTCTCACGGATGCGGTCAATCCACGCCACAAAATAGGCGGCGTCGTCGGGTGAGTGCGGCGACGCGCCGTCCACCGTGACATAAATCGGGCTGGTCGTCGCGTAGGGATAAATGTCCAAAATCGGGTGCTGCGCTTTTTCGCTCCAGGCGCGCAGCAGGCACCAGCCGCTCTGGCGTAGCGGAAGGATTCCACGCACTTCGGCGTAGGTACGCTGGTTTTTGAGCTCGAGCTCCCGCGCCACCTTTCCGTCGCAGACGATCTCCAGATGATCAACGGGCACAATCGAGCGCAGCGAGGCGCCGAAGGAAACTTTGTGCTCGCCCGCTGGCAGCTTCACTTCGCCGCCGAGGGGCTGGCCGCCCAGGGTGAAGTCGAGCAAGGGCCCGTTAGTCGCGAAGGTGCGCCCGCGCCGCAAAGACTCCGTCCACGTCGAAGCCTTCAGCGGCCCCGCCGGCGCGCTCACATAGACGCGGTTCAGCCCCAGCGGGCCGTGCAGTGAGGCGAAGTTCGCCATGGCGTCCGTCCCCGCCCCGGCCGGCAAACGGAAGCCGCAATTCAAGAACCGGTACCAGACTCCGGCCGTAGTGCGGTGGTCGCTGAAGCCCAGCACTTCCAGGTAGTCCACCTTGCCCAGCGCCACGTCCACCACCAGCGCGTGCGTCAGCCGGCGGTCGAGCGCCGGCGTCGGCACGTCCTCAATTTCGTAGGGGTGCACGTAACCGACCAGCGCCCCTTGCGCGTGCGCCAGGTCGGCGGCGGCGGTGTTGGGATAGGCGGCGTAGTCGGGCAGCAGGTAGTGGTCGCGCGGATTCAGCAGTCCCAGGTGGCCCCAGAAGCTGGTGTGAAATTCCTGCCCGTGCAGCAGCAGAAAATCCGCCGTCGAAACCGGATCGGGCTTGCCGGTGAAGTAAGCGATGTCGGGAATCCGCTGCTCCTTGTTGACGATGAGGCTGTGCACCACCGGCAGGTTCTCCGCCGCCGCTTGCGCTTTCAGCCCCTCGGGGCGGTTGCGGTAGGCGCCGCCGTAGTTCATGTGCACGTGCAGGTCGCCGCTCGCCCACCGGCGCCCCGCATGCGCCGGCAGCGCCTCGAGCGCGCGCAGGCGCACCGTAAGCTGTCTCGTTCCGCCGGTCGGCACCTCGATCTGCCGCCGCTCCAAGCGGTGCTCGAAGCCCTTCATCACTTCCACGTCCGCTTTTCCAGCCGGCACGCTCAACACCGCCGTCCCCGTCGTGTGGAAGTAATGCGCCTCGAAAGTTTGCTCCCCGCGCACAAAGCTGTCATCGGCGTGCATCCAGGCGTTATCGGGAGCGTAGGCGCGCCCGTCGCCGCCCGTGACCGCGACGCGCGCCGGCGTCGGCTGCCCCGCGGCATCGAGCACCGTAATCCGCAGCCGCCCCATCGGCTTCAGGTACCGCCGCTCTTTGGTTTCCAGGCGCCACGGCCGCCCGCCCACCGCTTCCTGAATCCACAGTTCTGTCGCGCCGTTGCGGTTGGAAATGAAAGCGAGGCGCTGCCCGTCGGGCGACCACCGCGCCGCGGTGTTGTCGAACTCGCCGTAGGAAATCGGAAACGGGTCGCCGCCCTCCGCCCGCGTCACCCAGAGCTGATGCCACGCCCGCCCCGCGTACGAGCTGTACACCAGCCGCTGCCCGTCGGGCGACCAATCCGGCCGCGCCTTCCAGGTCGTTTCTTCGTAGTGAGTCTCGCGCGCTGCCGCCCCTGGCTCGGCCTTCATCCGCCAGAACCCGCCCGTGCCGTAGATGCGCCCGCGGTTGGAAACAAATATCAGCTCGCGCCCGTCCGGCGACCAGGTGGGGCTGATTTCGTGGTCGAAGGCGCTGTAGTAGTAGCGCGGCGCCTCGGTGCGTGTTTCTCCCGTCAGCCGCTCGACCCCGCGGGCCTCGCCGTTTTCCAGCTTCATGGCGAAAATGTGGAACCGCTTATTGTAGAGCGTGGAGACGAAAGCCAGCCGCCGTCCCTCCGGCGCCCAGCGCGGCTCGACGTTCACCTGCCCCGTCAGGGTCAGCGCATGCGCTTGGCGGCTTTCGAGATCGAGCAGCCATAGCTCGACTGCATCGCCGTCGTACTTGGCATACACGATCGAGCGCCCGTCGGGCGACCAATCCGGCTGGTAGTCGTAGCCCGGGCCGGCCGTCAGTTGTTCCGCCACGCCCGACGACAGTTCTTGCCGCCACAGCGAGCCGCCCATCGAGTACACCACCGCTTTCGAGTCCGGCGACCACGCCACTGCGCTCGGCCCGCTGGTAAGCTGCGGCAGGTACATCTCGCGGTAGTAGTAGGAATGCGGGAGGTCAATCTGCTTCAGCACCAGCTCACGCTGCGCTGCGAGCGGCGCTGCCAGACTGAGCGCCAGCACCGCGGCGGCCACAACGCGCAGGCGGCTAGCGCGGCTCATTGTAGGAAAACACGATGGCCACAATCTTCCAGCCGTCTTTCCCTTCGACGAGATGCAGGCCCAGCGTCCCGGGGCGCTCCTGGCCTTCGTCGACGAAAATGAAATCCGCCGTCACGCGCGCCAGGCGCCGGCCCGTCTCCACGCGCACGTTTTCCAGCCGCTCACTGATGGCGCGCCCGCTGTCAAAAGTGTTTTTCTGCGCCGCGAAAAATTCCTCAAGCGTGCGCACCCGGATAGAGCCGTCGGCGGCCGCATGCGCCACGCTCAGCGAGGGGTGGAAAAGCGTCTTCCACTCCTCGAGCGTCGCCCGCGCGTAGAGCCCGATGTAGTCGCGCAGAATCTTATCCAACGCCGCGCGCGACTCCTCCCCCGGCGCACCTTGCGCGGCCGCGGGTACCAACCCGCCCGCCACCAGTAGCAGAACCAACCCCAGCCCTCGCACAAGCCGCCGCCGCCGCATTTTGCCTCCCGCTTCGTAGTTTTTCGCGTGCGGATTCTACCGGAAGGAAGCCGTGACAACCAGCGCGACGCGGCTATTACAGAAGATGCATGATAGGGCACTTCAGGTACATGGTCTCAGGCAGGGTCAGAAGGATGGGGTGGTCGCGAGCCTGGGTTCTTCTTTCAAGAATCACCAGGCTGCGGCGGGCGTCGAGAGCCGCCTCGGCGATAATCTCGAGGAAGAGGCTTTCCGGCACGTGGTGGCTGCACGAGCAAGTCACCAGGATGCCGCCGGGGCGGAGCAGCTTGAGGGCGCGCAGGTTGATTTCCTTGTAGCCCCGGCGGGCGGCCGGCAGGCTGGCGCGGTTTTTGGCGAAGGCGGGCGGATCGAGAATAATCATGTCGAAGCGGCGCCCGGCCTCCGCATAGGCCTTGAGAACGTCGAAGGCGTTGGCCTCGCGGAAGGTGGTGTTGGTGATAGCGTTCAGTTCGGCGTTGCGGCGGGCGCTGGCCACGGCGGCACCGGAAAGGTCAATCCCTTCGACCGAGGCCGCCCGGCGTGCGGCGCCCAGCGCGAAGGCGCCGGTGTAGCAGAAGCAATCAAGAATCTCGCCCCGGGCATAACCTGCCGCGGCCGCACGGTTCTCGCGCTGGTCAAGGAAGCCGCCGGTTTTCTGTCCCTTGAGCACATCGTAGGCCAGGCGCAGCCCGTTCTCCTCGGCCAGCACCTCGGTATCCAGTTGACCGGCCAAAACCCCCACCGTTTGCTCCAGCCCTTCCAGCAGCCGCACCCGAGGGTCGTTGCGCTCGACAATAGCCCGCGGGGCAAAAAGTTCCTGGAGGAGCTGCACAAGCTCGGCCTTGCGTCGCTCGCTCGCCTGGCTGAGAGTTTGCAGAACGAGAACGTCGCCGTAGCGGTCGACGATGACCGAAGGCAGCCCATCGGATTCGCCGTAGACCAATCGAAAGGCAGTCGTGTTTTCGACTACGCGCTGGCGGTAACGGGAAGCCGCCTCCAGGCGTGCCTTCAGGTAGGCGGCGTCAATCGGGAGGTCGTCAAGAGTGAGTAAGCGCAGGGCAATCTGGGAACTGGAGCTGAACCAGGCCTTGCCGAGAAAACGTCCGCGCTCGTCCTCGAGGCGCACGGTGTCGCCCGGCTCGACGTTGGGGGCGGAGCGGAGGTCACTGCGGTAAATCCAGTAATGGCCGGCCAGCAGGCGCTGGACGCCGCGCGCGGTAAGGCGAACCTGCGGTTCTGTCATGGTCGTCTCCGGCTGCCTGCAGGAGGCAGCCGGCTTTGAGTAAACAGTTTCGCGCTTGATGTAGCACAGCGCGGTCGGCGAAGCAAGCCTGCCTGCCTGCGGCAGGCAAGCCGTGCGGCCCGTGCCGCGGCACCGTTAGAATGGAGGGGCCGTGAAGCTGAGCGAATTCGACTACCCGTTGCCGCCCGGGCGCATTGCCCAGCATCCGCTCGCCGAGCGCGACGCTTCCCGCTTGCTGTGCCTCGACGCCCGCAGCGGCGCGCTGGACGACCGCCTCTTCCATGAGCTGCCGGAACTGGTGCGTGGAGACGAACTGGTGGTGTTGAACAATGTGCAGGTATTTCCGGCGCGACTCTTCGGGCGGCGGCGCGGCCTGCGCGCGGAGCCGGTGGGCCGGCGCAGCCGGGCGCGGCGTGAGTATTTGCGAGCGCCGATTGAAGTTCTCCTGGTGCGTCGCCTGGAAGGGAGCGGCGAGCGCGAAGTCTGGGAGGCATTGGTGCGGCCGGGCCGCAAGGTGCGCACCGGCGAGGTGCTGGTTTTCGGCGAGGACGAGCTGGAAGCGACGGTTCTGGGGCGCGGCGAGTACGGGTTGCGCACGCTCGAGTTCCGTTGCGCCGGCAATTTCCGCCCGGCGGTAGAGCGGCTGGGCCACGTCCCTCTGCCGCCTTACATTGACCGGGCCGACGAGCCCGCGGACCGCGCCCGCTTTCAAACTGTTTTCGCGCGGCAGGGGGAAGCGGTGGCGGCGCCTACTGCGGGTCTGCATTTCACCCCCACGACGCTGGCGCAACTCAAACAGCGCGGGTGCGAGCTGGCCGAAATCACGCTCGAAGTCGGGTACGGAACTTTCCAGCCCATCCACACCGAAACCGTGGAGCAGCACCGCATGCACGCTGAGATGTACGAGATTGGGCCCGAGGCCGCTGCGGCTATCGAGCGGGCCCGGGCGGCCGGGCGGCCGGTCCTGGGGGTGGGGACGACGGTGGTGCGGGCGCTCGAAGACTCGGCCAGCCGCCACGGACAGGTTTCCGCCGGGCGGCAGGAGGCGACGCTGTTTATCTATCCCGGTTACGAATTCAACGTGGTGAACCAACTACTGACGAACTTTCACCTGCCGCGGTCATCGCTGCTGGTTCTGGTATGCGCCTTCGCCGGTCGCGAAAAAGTTCTGGCGGCCTATCGGCACGCGGTGAGCGCGGGCTATCGGTTTTATTCCTACGGCGACTGCATGCTCATCCGCTAAGAGCGCCAAGGGAGCGGGGTAGAGGCAGCGTTTCTTCCTATTGGCCGGTTAGATTGCAGTACCACAGCAGGTAGTTATGATCCAAGAGGGCGCGCTGGCCTCCGTCGGTGCGAGAGACCAGGTAGCCGCTGGCAGCGTCCAAGATAACATCCGACTTATCGCTGGCCAGATTAGGAGCGTTCTTGTCTGTGACCACCCAATAGCCCTTGCGGAAGCCGTAGGGCCATCCCAGGCGGTCGCGGGCTTCCTCGGTAACGACGAGATCGAGCGATCCTGATTCCCACACCGGCTGGTCTTTGCTGGCGTTCTTGGCGAAGCCAATCGTCTCGTTGACGAATCCTACTCCGGCGGTGATCAGGTTAGGCAGAGGGAGGAAAGGGGTGAGGAGGGGCCAGACGTTCTGCTTGGCGAAGGCAAAGAGCTTCGACCAGATGCTTTCGGGCTTGTGGCGCCACAGGTGGAACTTGACCTGCAGTACCCCGCTCTTCAGAACCATCTGCTTGCCTTCTTCCACCGGGGTAAAAAACGTCCGGCCCAGGCCCGGAATCTGCTTCTGGTCCGCCTGCTCGTAGACCTTCAATCCGCTGAGCAGGAGGTCAAAGGCAGGAGGGGTGTCGGCGCTGCGGTCGGCCACATCAATCCGCAACGTGGCTTGTTCTTTCTTCTTCGCGAACTGGGCGGTGGAAGGGTTGAAGTGAATCAGGGCGGCGGTAAAGCGGAGCTGGCCGCGAGGTTGTAGAGGGAGATTGTAGGGCAGCCGGAACCGCCTCTCGGTTTCGTCAAAGTAGTAGAGCTCGATCGCTTGCGCCAAGGTGTCCGCGTGAACCGGGGGGAGGAATGAGGCAGCCGAGTTCGGTCCCGAGGGCGTGGCAAGGGAAACCAAATCGTCGGGGCGGCGAAGCTGTTCGGTGTTGTTTTTCCAGATGCCGCTGTTCCAATAAGGGTCCGCGGGCAGGTCCGCGAGCAGCTCTTCCAGGTCGGGCTGGAAGTAAGCTTGGCTGGCTCCAAAGCCGCCGGCGGCTCCGGCTGCTAGTCCGCCGCTTCCGGTTCCCACACTCCACAGGAACGCGCGCCGTGTGAGTCCTTCGGCCGATATTTCGGTTGCCATCTGAGTCCTCCTGTTTGCAGGGTGGATACTTTATTCCACAAGGCAAAAGTTGTCGTAATAGGGGACGTCCTTTCGCAGGGGTTTATTCCTCTTGGGAAGCATTGTGCCCCTCCGGTTTC
>CAYTXK010000074.1:0-9141 GCA_964441645.1 uncultured Acidobacteriota bacterium | reverse complement strand
ATGGCCACCTTCAGTTGCCGCTGATGCGGCGCGCACACGCCGGTCACCCGCCGCGGCAGAATCTTGCCCCGCTCGCCTATGAATTGGCCGATGGTCTTCACGTCTTTGTAGTCAATGTGGTCGAAGTTTTCTTTGCAAAACCGGCAGACTTTTTGGCGGCGGAAGAAGCGCCGGCCGCCCGGGCCTCCGCGACGCGGCCCGCCGGGTCCGCGATGTCCTCCCTCGCGGGGTCCGCGCCCCATGGGACGGTCGCGCGGGCCCATGGGACGGTCTCTCGGTGGGCTCCCGGCTTCCCCGCCCGTCGGAGCTGCTGGCTGATCGGTCATTTCGGGTCTCTCCTCCTCTAGTGCCGTTCCAACTTGTTGCGGCCAACTGTCCACCGCACGCGGCCATGCTTACGGCCCCCTAGGCGTTTGCGCAGGTCTGCCGTGTAGCCCGTGTAGAACCGTCCTTCCGCTTCACTCAGGAGTACGTAAGTATAGTGCATCACCAGTTCTCCCCTTAGGCCCCCAATTGTTGGAACGGCACTAGGCTGTGGCCGCCGAGGGTTTGGCGGGACCA
The DNA here is from genome assembly GCA_964441645.1 of uncultured Acidobacteriota bacterium. Taxonomy (GTDB): domain Bacteria; phylum Acidobacteriota; class Terriglobia; order Acidiferrales; family 2-02-FULL-67-57; genus CAYTXK01. The sequence continues at coordinate 8,580 of CAYTXK010000074.1, read as the reverse complement.
CTGGCGGCGGCCCGCTGGCGGCGGGCGGTGCGGTGCTCGCGGCGGTGACGGAGCTTTTCGATCTTCTTGCGCTCGAGGTCAATGCGCACACTGAAAAACTTAAGGACCGGCTCGGTGACCTTCAGGCGGCGCTCCAGCTCCCGCAGCGGCTCGCCCGTCCCCTGCAGCTCAAAGAGGACGAAATAGCCTTCGCGCTGACCACTGACCCGGTAGGCGAGGGGCCGCTTGCCCCACTTGTCCACCTTGACCATCTGGCCTCCGGCGCCCACCACGTCCTGCTGCATCTGCTCGACCAGCGCCTCCACCTCGGCTTCCGGCATATCCGGCCGGATGATGAAAATCACTTCGTAGGTTCGCATAGTCACCTCTAAAAACTTACTCTTCCGCCTCCGCCGAATTCGCCCGGCGGTTGAAGCGCGCCATCGCGCGGGTCGGGCCTTCCCGCAAGATGACCCGCACCGCCTCGGCAGCCTCGGCCACCATCTCCTCGGCCACGCGCCGCGGCGCCTCTGCCATCGGCGCCAGCACGTATTCAGCCAGGTCGCCGGTCTCCCCGCCTTCCGGCTGAACTCCCAGCCGGACACGGAGGAACTCGCTCGTGCCCAGAGCGCCCAGGACCGACTCCAGGCCGTTGTGGCCGCCGGCGCTGCCGCGCTCGCGGATGCGAATCATCCCCCACGGCAGGGATACGTCATCATAGATGACGATCAAGTCCGCCGGGCTCAGCCCCTCGGCCGCCAGCAGCTTGCTCGCCGCCTCGCCGCTCAAATTCATGTAGGTGAGCGGCTGGGCAAGCAACAGCTCCTCTTGGTCCAGCCGGCCGCGCCAGACCCAAGCATGCGACCGATGCTCGCGGCCCTGGACGCGGGCCAGCGCCACCAGCTTGTCAATCACCGCAAAACCCAGGTTGTGCGGGGTCGGGGCGAATTCGGGTCCCGGATTGCCCAAACCCACGATCAACCGCACAAGACCCCGCTCCCCCGCCTACTTTTTCTTCTCGCCCTCAGCGCTGGCCTTGGGGGTCTTGCCCGTTTCCTCGGCTACTTCTTCCTCGCCTTCGGGCTTGCGCTTGCGGATGAGCTCCGGCTCGACCGGCTCGGCAGCCACAGCGCCCACCGCCGCCACGACGGCGGCTTCCTCGGCCGGCTTCTCTTCCTCGACCTTGGGCGGCACCACGTGGACGATGACGCGCTCGGCGTCGGTCAGGATGCGAATCTTTTTGTGGTCCACGGTCAGGTCGCCGACGCGCACCGCCTGGTTGATGCCCAGCGGGCTCACATCCACCAGGAATTTTTCGGGGATGTCGGCCGGCAAACACTCGACCTCAATCTCGCGCTGGATCACTTCGAGGATGCCGCCCTGCTGCTTGACCCCTATCGGCTCCCCTCGTACCTCCACCGGCACCTTTACTTTGAGGCGGGTGTCGAGCGCGATGCGCAGGAAGTCCACGTGCAGCAGCATCCCTCTCACCGGATCCACCTGCCAGTCGCGAATCATCGCCGGGGTCTTGCCGTGCCCTTTGACCACCAAGGTGAAGATGGCGTTGTGGCCGGCTTCCGAGTGCAGGACTTTGTCCACCACCCGCGGGTCCACGCTGACCGCCAGCGGCTCGGAGGCGCCGCCATAGGCGATAGCCGGCACCTGCCCGGCCCGGCGCAGCTGCCGGGCGCGGCCCTTGCCCCGTCCGTCCCGGGGCTCCGCTTCCACCGTCAAGGTTGCCATCTCTTCTCTCTCCTAGACACAACTGCGGCCCGATCGGGCCGCCGGCACAAGCCACTCTCCTCAAACAAACAAGGTGCTGACCGAGGCCTCCTCATGAATGGAACGAATGGCGCGCGCCAGCAGCGGCGCCACGCTGAGGACGCGGAGGCGGTCGCAGCGCAGCGCGCCTTCGTTCAAGGGAATCGAATTGGTCACCACCAGCTCGGCCAGCTTCGATTCGTTCAGGCGCCGGATGGCCGGCCCGGAGAGCACCGGGTGGGTGATGGCGGCGTACACTTCGCGCGCCCCCTGGGCGAGCAGCGCCTCCACGGTTTTGACCAGCGTACCGGCCGTGTCCACAATGTCGTCCACGATGAGAGCGGTCTTGCCGCCTACGTCGCCGATGACGTGGAGGATTTCGGAGACGTCAATGTCGACGCGGCGCTTGTCCACGATGGCCAGCGGCGCATCCAGCTTCTTGGCGAAAAAGCGGGCGCGCTCCACCCCGCCGGCGTCCGGGGCGACGACGGTCAGGTCGGCCAAGCCCTTGCGGGCAAAATATTCCAGCATCACCGGGGTGGCGTAAAGGTGATCCACCGGCACGTTGAAGTAGCCCTGGATTTGCGGGGCGTGGAGGTCGAGGGTGAGGGCGCGGTTGATGCCGGCGGCCTCGAGCAGGTCGGCCACCAGCTTGGCCGAGATGGGAACGCGCGGCTTGTCTTTGCGATCCTGGCGCGCGTAGCCGTAATAGGGGATGACGGCGGTGATGCGCGTGGCCGAGGCGCGCTTGAAAGCGTCGAGCATCAGCAGCAACTCCATCAGGTGAGAGTCCACCGGATGGCAGGTGGGCTGGACCAGAAAAACGTCCGTCCCGCGCACATTCTCGTTGATCTGGAAGTAGGCTTCGCCGTCTTGGAAGCGGCCTAGCGTGGAATCCCCCAGCGGCAGGCTCAAGTACCGACAGATTTCTTCCGCCAGCGCGCGGTTGGCGCTCCCGGTGAAGACTTTGTAGGTTGTGCCGGTCACTAAACCCTCACAGCGTCGCGCCCTGCCATTCCTTCCACGATCACCGCGCCCGGAGTGGCTGGGGAGCCAGGACTCGAACCTGGATACCCTGCTCCAAAGGCAGATGTCCTACCGTTGGACGACTCCCCAACTCGACCTTGTGCCGACGGGCTGGGGCGCGTTCACTCTTCGACCACCGCGGCCAGTCCCGTCGCTCGCCGGTACGCTCCGCGCTCGAGCGTATCCACCACATACACCGCCCCGGCTCCTGAACAAACCGCCGCCGCTCGGCGCGCTGCCGCCCGGCGGGTAAAAAGGCCATAGACGGTGGAGCCGCTTCCCGACAGACCCGCTTGCCAGGCACCAGCGCGGAAAAGCGCCCGCTTGATTCTAGCAAGTTCAGGAAAGCGCGCAAAGACGACGGGTTCAAAATCGTTCCCGGCCGCCCAGAGTGCGTTCGCCAGCAATGGCCGACGAAGTATGATAGCCGCAGGTTTGCCGGACGTCAACCGCCGGGCGGGTCGAGCCGCCCAGCGGTACGCCTGCGAAGTGGCGATCACAAGCGGCGGGCAGGCTAAGACCACCACACCCCCCTCAGCGTCTTCAAGCGCATGCACTTCATCGCCGCGGCCGACTCCCAGAGCGCGGCCGCCGTAGAAAAAAAAAGGCACGTCGGCGCCCACCTGCGCTCCCAAGCGAACCAGATCCCGGAAAGGCAGCCGGATTCTCGTCAGCCGCAGCAGACCGATGAGGGCCGCGGCGGCGTCGCTCGAGCCGCCGCCCAGCCCGTGTCCGGCGGGAATGTCTTTCTCTAGCTCCACCTCAACGCCGCGGCGCAGCCCCAGCAGCCCCCGGGCCCGCGCGAGCAGCCGGTAGATGAGATTGGAGCGTCCGGCGGGAGCGCCGCCGCCCGGTACGCGCACGGTGAGCGAGCGACCGCGGCTCAAGCGCAGACGCAGATAATCGTGCAGCGCTACGGTTTGATAGAGAGTGCGAATCTCCCAGTAGCCGTCCGAGCGGCGCCCGAGCAATTCCAAACCGAGATTGATTTTGGCGAAGGCGGGTAGGGCCAGCCAATCGGAAGGCATGGCGCCAGCCGGAGCTAGTCCTTGGGCTGCTTGGGCTTCTGCTTGGTTTCCTGCGCCAGGCGGTGCTTGAGTTGGGTGAGCTTATCCTCGAGGCGAGCCAGCGCGTCGGAATCAACATCATGCGCCGGAGTGCGCTGCCACTCCTGGCGGGCGCGCTCCCAGGCTTTCTCGGCCTGATCGAGGCGGCCGGTGCGGTAGTAGACGTCGCCCAGGTGGTCGTGGATGGTGGCGTCGCGGCTGAGGCGTTTGATGGCTTCGAGCAGGTACTTCTCCGCTTTGTCGAGCTCGTTCAAGCGGTAGTAGGCCCAACCGAGGCTGTCGAGGTAGGCGCCGTTGAAGGGCTCGAGCTCGAGGGCCTGCTCGATCAGCTTGACCGATTCCTCCAGCTTGACCCCTTGGTCGGCCAGCATGTAGCCCAGATAATTCAAGGCCACGGCGCTGTTGGGGTTGATCTCCAGCACGCGGCGAAACTCTGTTTCCGCGCACTCGTATTTCTTCTGCCGCTCGCAGACGGCGCCGCGCATGAAATGGAGGTATTCGAGCTCCTGGTCGGTCTTGGTGAGCTTTTCCGCTTCGCCCAGAGCGGCTTCGGCGTCGGGCCAGCGCTTGTGGCGCTCGTACATTTGCGCCAGGGCCAGATAAAGCGTGCGGTCTTCGCTCGCCCCCGTGAGCAAGCTGCGCGTCATCTCCACGCCGCCCGCGAGGTTGCCGCTGTCGCTCAGCAGCGCCGCCAGTTGCAACTTGAGGTCGCGGTCCTCGGGGAAGCGCTCCAGCGCCTGCCGAAGAACGGCGACACCATTCTCATGCTGGCGCGCCTGGCGATGAGTCTCGGCGATCTGGGCATAGCCGCGGCGGGCGGAGTCTTCATCGAGCGCCAGGAGCTGCTCAAAAGTTTTAGTGGCCTCGTCAAAAATCTCGCTCTGACGGTAGGTGACCCCCAGGCGCTCCAGCACGATGGCGCGGTTGCGTTTCTCCGCCGGGCTGTATTCGCCCGAGGAGTTGCTCATCCGCGCCACCATTTCCGACAGCGTGGCGATGGAGCCGTCGAGATTCCCTTCCACCTCGTACAGCAACGCCTCGTTGAATCCCACCTCCAAGTTATCGGGGGCGAGTTTTTTCGCCGCCTCCAGAGCCGCCCAGGCCTCGGGGAAGTGCTTCTGGTGGCGGTGGATTTGCGAAAGGCGGAGGTAGGAGTCGGCGTCTTCGGGGTCGTATTCGATGAGGACCTGATACTCCTTCAGGGCTTCATCCAGTTTGTCGGTGCGCAGCAGCAGCTCCGCCAGCCGCTGGCGGATGGCGAAGTTCTCGTTGTCGAGTTGCAGGGCGCGGCGGTAGGTCTCAACGGCCTTGTGGAGGTCGCCCGCCTGCTCCTGGGCATAGGCGAGCGCTGCCAGCACGCTGCTGGAGGTCGCGCTGCCGGCTCCCTGCAACAGCTCGGTGGCTTTTTCGTGCTCGCCGCGGTCGGTGTAGAGGGAGGCCAGAGCGGCCAGCGCTGCCTCGGAGTGCGGCTCGTGCTCGAGAAGCTTCTTCAACGTGGCTTCGGCGTTGTCGAGGTCGTTGTTCATCCGATAGAGGCGCGCCAGCTTCAGGGATGCGTCCGAATCCTCGGGGTCGAGGCGGATGACCTGCTGGAACTCTCCGATCGTCAATTGCAGAATTTCCTGGCGCGGCGCGCCCGCCTCGGGCTGGCGGTCGGGCTCGCCCAGATTTTGCCAATAGATGCGCGCCAGCAGGCGGTGCGCCGCCAGGTTGTCGGGGTTTTTCTCAATAAGCTGGCGGGCTTCCAGAACCGCCTCGCGCGTGCGACCACTGGCCTGATAGACCTCGGCCAGCTGGGCGATGATTTCCGCCGAATTCGGGTCGTACTCGAGCGCTTGCTTGTATTCGTCAATCGCCTGACGCAGGTAGTCGCTGCGGCGGAAGGGCCCGGCCATCTCCTGGTAGAGATGTCCGAGGGTGAAGTGGTAGTAGGCGCGCGCCTGGGCCTCCGACTCCTGCGGCATAAAAGTGTCGGGGTCCGCCGGGGCCACGGCGGTACAGAACAGCAGGAGAATCAAAGCCGAGAGAAGCACGCGCACCGAAGTTCGCTCCAACAGTAAAGTTTTCATCGTCCGCCGCAAAAATTCATTATCACATACACTACAGAGAGGGGTCAAACCGGGCAGAAAGTTGCCTCGGCGCTTACAGCAGCGGCTTCACCAGGCCCTCGAGCGAGTCCAGCGTCTGCGGGCTGTAGAGAGTCTGCCGCCGCTGGCCGCGGCGGTCGTAGATGAAAGTCGCCGGCAGCACCCCGCTCCATTCCGGGTCAATGGCGTTGATGAAAGTATCGGGGTCGCCGGCCGTCTTGATGAAGACGGGAAAGCCCGGGCGCTGCTCAGCGAGAAAGCTTTTCACCTCGGTGTCGCGCACTCCGGGGCTGTCGAGCGAGACCGCCAGAACCGTCAGGCCCCGCCCGGCGTAGCGCCGCTCCAGCTCGACGAAGGCGGGAAACTCCTCCCGGCAGGGCACGCACCAGGTGGCCCAGAAGTTCACCACCACCACGCGGCCTTTCTCCGCCCCGAGGCGCTGCTCAAGGCCCGCCGCGTCAATCCACTCCGCCTCGCGGGTGAATTGTGCGGAAGCGCTCGCCGGCTCTTGGGGCGCGCGGCCGCAACTCACCCCCGCGCTGAAGGAAAGCGCCAGAAGAAGGAGCGCCGCGCTGCGCTTAGCCCGAGACACGCTTGATGGTGCAGCCGAAGGCCTTCTTGCCGGTGTTGGCGATGGCCTGTCCGCCCAGCAGGGCGTCGAGGGCCTCGCGCAACTCGTGCGAATTCAGGCTGGGCTGGTCGTGCGCGGCGTCGAGACGCCCGTGATAGACGACACGGTTCTGCGGGTCGAGCAAATAGACCTCCGGAGTTACCGTGGCGCCGAAGTAATCGGCCACGCGGTTGCCGTCGTCCTTGAGAATGGTGAAGGTCATGCCGCGCTCGCGGGCGTGGCTGCGGACTTCCTCGGCCGGCTCGGTGCGGTTGGGGTTGATGCCCACCAGGCGGATGCCGCGCGCGGCATAGTCCCGGTGGAGCGCTTCCATGCGCTCGTTGTAGCCGTTGGAGTAGGGACATTTGGTGGCGATGAAAATCAGCAGCGTGCCCTTCTCTCCGCGCAGACTCGAAAGCGTCACCGGCTGGCCGCCGAGGTCCTGGAGCGTAAACTCGCTCACCGTCTCGCCCAGACTCACTTTGGCCGCCGGGGCAGCCGGGCCCGCGTAAACGTAAACCCGCCAACCCACCGCGGCGGCCCCCGCGAGAATCACTACCACCACACCCAGAACAATGGCTAGTTTGCGCATACGCTTCCTCCCATCTGTGGTCTCCCGACTATTCTATACGACGTCGGCGCTCGCCGTCTGGTAACAAAAAATCGAGAGCGCCGGGCCGTCCATTCGCGGCTTGCGCTTGACGCCGTGGGTGCTCGCGAGCTATCTTCCTGCCAAGCCAAATCCGCAAAACTCTAACAGGTAGAGGGGCGCAAGCCCTTCCATTCTGGAGGCCGTATGGCGTTCTTCTCCGGGCGGCTGAAATCGCTACTCTTGTGGGCTTGCGCGGGCGGGCTGCTTTCCCTCTTTGCCCTTCCCCTGACCGGGCAGCAATCCAGGTGGGAGAAACTGAATGCCAGAGTCAACGCGCTCTACCAGCAACGCGAATACGCCGAAGCCGTGCCCCTGGCGCAGGAATCGCTGCGTGTAGCCGAAGCCAGTTTCGGATCAGACGACCCCCGCGTTGCCACCAGCCTGAACAACCTGGCCATGCTCTACCGCGCCCAAGGGAAGTACGCCGAAGCTGAGCCGCTCTACAAACGGTCCCTAGCCATCTACGAAAAGGCCCTGGGACCCGACCACCCAGACGTGGCCACCAGCCTGAACAACCTGGCCGAGCTTTACGGCGCCCAAGGTAAGTACGCGGAAGCCGAGCCGCTCTTCAAACGCGCCCTTACCATCGCGGAGAAGGCTCTAGGGCCCAACCACCCCGACGTGGCCGGGAGCCTCAACAATCTGGCCGAGCTTTACCGCAAGCAAGGGAACTACGGCGAAGCCGAGCCGCTCAACAAACGCGCGCTCGCCATCAAGGAGAAAGCCCTGGGGCCCGACCACCCCGGCGTAGCCATCAGCCTGAACAACTTGGCGTTGGTTTACGGCGCCCAGGGGAAGTGCGCCGAAGCGGAGCCGCTCTTCAAACGCGCCCTGGCCATCTGGGAGAAGGCCCTGGGGCCGGACCACCCCGACGTGGCGCACTGCCTCAGCAACTTGGCGGCGCTTTACAACACCCAAGGGAACTACGCGCAGGCCGAGCCGCTCTTGAAGCGCTCCCTGGCCATCCAAGAGAAGGCCCTCGGGCCCGACCACCCTGACGTGGCCGTCATCGTCAACAACCTGGCCTTCCTTTACCAGGCCCAAGGGAAGTACACCCAAGCCGAGCCGCTGTACAAACGCACCCTCGCCATCTGGGAGAAGGCCCTGGGGCCGGATCACCCCGCCGTGGCTACTGCGCTGCAGAATTACGCCGGCCTGCTGCGGAAAACCAACCGCGAGGCGGAAGCGGCCAAACTAGAAGCCCGCGCCAAAACCATCCGCGCCAAGCACGGCAAGTAGCGGCGAGGAATGTGTTCGCTCTCGCGTCAGCGGGAGCGCATTCCTCGTCGGTAGTTGAGGCGTCCGAGGGAACGACCGACGACGAAGCAAACTACCGCTTCGTCGCCGCTACCAGGTTCAATTCGAGCTGGCCGCCGGTTTCACCGCTGCAGTTTTCCT
>CAYTXK010000073.1:2320-9220 GCA_964441645.1 uncultured Acidobacteriota bacterium | reverse complement strand
GGTGGCGACGGTATTGGTCAACCTGGCTCTGCTCTGCCACGAGCAGGGCGCCTACCAGGACGCGGAAGCGTTCTATGAGCGCGCGCTCGCCATCCGGGAAAAGGCTCTCGGCCCCGACGACATCAAAGTGGCGATGGCGCTCAAGACCTTTGCCGAGCTCTACCAGATCCAGGGCCGCTACGACGCCGCTGAGCCGCTGCTGCGCCGCGCCCTCGCCATCCGCGAGAAAGTCCAGGGAACCGAGCATCCCGAGGTCGCCGACACCCTCAACGGGCTGGGCGCCATCTATCAGTACCAGAACCGGCTGGCGGAGGCGGAAGCGGTGTTCTTGCGCGCCCTGGCCATCCAGGAGAAAGCTCTGGGGCCGAACCACGCCGGCCTGGCGGCCACGCTGAATAACCTGGCGATGCTCTATCGCTTCCAAGGCCGCCATGCCGCCGCAGAGGACACCTACAAGCGTTTGCTGGCCCTGCAGGAGAAGACGCTGGGGAAAGCGCATCCCAAGGTAGCCCTCACCCTGGATGGTTTGGCCGAGACCTACCGCGCCCAGGGGAAGCCGGGGAAAGCGGAGGCGGCGGAGAACCGGGCACGCAAGCTGCGCAGCCACCAGGGAAGTCCAAAGCCCTGAGCCATGGGCGCTGCTGCACAAGGAAAAAGCAGATTCCTCGCCCCCAATGCGTGCCCGGGCTCGCTTTCGGGGCTCGGAATGACAAGGTAGCGTTGAGGCAGTCCAAAAACACGAAGCGGGCCCCGACTTTGTCGGGGCCCGCCTCTTGAGTCGTTAAAAGCTAGTTAGAATTCAACCCGGATGCCGAACTGAATCCGGCGCGGGCCGTCCGTTGTGCCGCCGAACTGCGAGTTCAGCCGGCCGAACGTGCTGCCCGAGTCCCCGTTGTTGGCGGCATCGAAGTCGCCGCCCGGGTCGTTGAACTCCATGTGGTTGAAGAAGTTGAGGACGTCCATCGAGAAGGCGATGGCCACCCGCTCGGTAACGCTGGTGCGCTTGCCGAGGGAGAAGTCCAGGTTCCAGTGCGGCAGCCCCCGTGTGCCTTCGTTGCCGCAGCGGCCATCCACACCACCCGTGTAGGTGCAGCGGCGGAAGCTGTCGTGCAGGGCCAACGGATCGGCGTACAGGTTCTGCTGGATGTCGGTCACGTTGGTGCCCGCGTTATCAAAGGGCAGAGCGTGCGGCGAGTTGCCTCCCGAGTTATACGGCAGGGCGAGGGGCCGGGCGCAGCCGCCGCCATCGTTGTTGGCCGCCCCGGCGTTGGTGGCGGCGAACAAGCAGATGGGCAGGCCGCTCGAAGCCTGGTAGATGCCGGAGATGTGCCACCCGCCCACGATCTTATCCATCACGCCGCTCTCGGTGGCCCAGGTCTTGCCGCGGCCGAAGGGCAGCTCGTAGTAGACGGTGGCGTTCATCACATGACGGCGGTCCCAGATGGAGAGGCCCCGGTCGAGCTTGCGGTTGTGCATAGTCTGGTAGCTGAAGCCGGTGTTCTCCTGGTTGAGGCCGAAGTCATCGGTGGAGCGCCCGTAGGTGTAGTTGACGTCGAACTGCAACCCGTAGGACATCCGCTTGCGGAGGGTGACGAACCCCGAATTGAAGAAGGACTTGCCGCCATCGGTGGTCCAGTTGTTGAGCTCGGTGGTAAGGTCTCCGTACGCGGTCGGGACATCAAAGAGCATCAAGTTGCCGAAGTCCCCGATCTGGAAGGCGCCGAAGTCGAGATTGACCAAGGCCTGCGTGCAGCTCGTGCCCGCGGCCTCGCCATAGAAATCGGCGCAATCAATGCCGCCCAAGGCCACAATCTGAGCATTCAACTGGTTCTCGAAGAACGGCTGAGCGGTCATGGTGCTTATATAAAGTATCTGTGTATCGTCGGCGTCAATATCCCCGTCCCCGTCAAGGTCTGCGCCGGCAGGGATTACGGGCCGCACCGCGGCCCCGTTCGGGCACACGCCGGTCTCGAAGCCGCCCGCGATGGCAGTTATGTCCACCGCCTGGCGCACCTCGCAGGCGACGTTCTCAAAGGCAGCGAGGGCCACCTGGCCAGAACCCGGGTCCGTGAACATAAAGGGCACGTCGTTCACGTCGGCGTTCTGGGTGAGGCCCTTGCCCAGGCGGCTGACGAAGCCGATCTCAATCAGCATGTTGCCCGGGAGTTCGCGCTGCCAGGTGAGGTCGAAGCTGTGCGACTTGCCCAGCTTCAGGCCGGGGTCGATGGCGAAGTTGCGTACCTCGCCGCAGAGGGTGGGGTCAAAGGGGATGGTGGCCGTGCAGGGAGTTACCGCCGACGGCGTAACGCTGACGCCGGTGGGGCTCACCCCCTGGCCAATCCGGAAAGCGGTCGAGACGGTGGTCCCCAGCGCTCCCCTAAGTCCATTGCAGGTCACGCCATCGAACATCGGCCCGTTGCAGCCGACAATGCCGGCCGGCCCGACGCCGAGAATGGGGGTCATAACCAGGCCGACGCCGTTCATGCGGGCGTAGTTCACGCCCCAGCCGGCGCGGATCACGGTCTTGCGGTTGCCGAAGAGGAAGTTGTCAAAAGCCGGGTTCCAGGCCAGGGCCAGGCGCGGGGCGTAGTTGTTCCAGTCAATCTTGGTCCCATACTTGAATCCGTGCAGCAGGTCGTTGGGCTGGTAGAGGATGGACGGCAGGTAGTTCTCTCCGCGCAGGGCCGCGTCGCGGCGGTTGGCAAAGAAGATGTCCAGGTCAATGGGCTGCAAGGTATCGCCGTAGATGGGCACCATGCCGTTGCCGAGTCGCGAGTCCGGCGGCCGCTGAACCTGCCAGGTCAAGCCGTAGGTAAAGGTCAGCGTGGGGGTAATGCGGAAGATGTCCTGCACGAACGCGTCCACGGCGTAGATGTCCACGTCACCCACCAGCGAGGTGCCCAGGGGGGTCGAAGGCAAGGTGGTGCCGGTGAGGTCGCTGAAGTCGCGCACCAGCACCTGAGCCGAGCGGTCCACTAGGCCCAATACCGAGGTGAGGTTCACAAAGTACCGGCTGCGGGCCCCGCCCGCCACAGACGCCGGACGAGCCGACGCCGGCAGGTTGAGGAAGCTCCCGTCCTGGAGATAGAAGATGGGCCCGGTGGTCAAGCCGCCCGTGACCCGGTCGGTGCGCACGTGGATGATGTGTTCCTGGCGGAAGCTGCCGCCGAACTGCACGGTGTGCTTGCCGCGCACCCAGGTGATGTTCTCCTGGGCGACGTAGTCGTCGCCATCCCACGAGCGCGAGCGGGCGTTCTGGGTGTCAATGTTGATGGGGTCGCTGATGGTGCCCACGGCCCCCTCGCCGCCGAGGTCAATCGCCGCCGCCGGCAGAGGCACGCCGCCCATGGCGGCGTTTTCCAGGTCGCGCGCTTCCGCCGGATTGGTGGTGGTCCACGCCCACCAGCTACGCGTCCAGAACAGGCGCGTTTCGCTGGTCAGGGTGGGGGTAAGCTGGCCATTGAGGCCGATGATAAAGAAGCGCGGCTGGCTCTGCGTCTGCCGGGTGGTGCAAGGCGGTGTGGAGCAGGTCAAGCCGGCAATATCCACCTGGGGAAGGGCGCCGGCCAGGGTGCCGGGGACGATATCGCGGTTGTAGCGGTAGCTGAAGAAGCTGTTCCACTTGTCGGTAAGCTTCTGGTCGAGCTTGACCACGAAGAAATCGTCGGTAATGGAGTTATCGCCCGCCCCGGTAAAGCCGGCGGTGTTGCCCTCGCTCCCTATCCCGAAATCGTTTGGTTGCGGGTAGAGGGCCATGAAAGCTTCCGTGGTGGGACTCATGCCCAGCCCCAATGGGTCGCAGGGATTCCCGCCCGTGCACACCGCGGGGTTGAAGGCCCCAAACAGGGCCGGAGGGGCCTCGACGGGGTCGGGGTTCAGGTTAATACAGCCCAAAGGTGCGGTAGTGGCCGCGCAAGCCGTGCCGCCGCGGACGAAGATGACGCCATTGCGCAGGGAACTGGTGGGGACAATGCGGGAGATGTTGACGCTGCGGGGGAAGCGCCGCCCCTCGAAGTTGCCGTAGATGTGGGTCCAATCCTTCCAAACCGGGCCGCCGGCGCTGAAGCCGTAGCGGTTGTCCTTCTTCTCGGGCTTATTGCGCCCGTAGCTTTCGTTGGCCGTGCCGGCGCCAAAAATGGCGTTGTTATCCTGCCAGACGTGAGAATCGAGGTTGTCGTTCTGGTGGTACCAATAGGCGGAGCCGTGCAGCTCGTTGGTGCCGCTCTTGGTGATCATCGTAGCCTGGGCGCCCATGGAGCGTCCGAAGCTGGCGTTGGGGTTGGTGGTGCCAACGCGGAATTCCTCAATGCTTTCCTGGGGCACAGGGACCGCCGGGCCCGCCTCGCCCGCTTGGAAACCGGTGATATAGCCGCCGCTGCCTTCGGTGTTGTTGGTAACGTCGCCGCCGTCGAGCAGGTAGACGGTCTGGTCGCTGCGGGCGCCGGCCACTTGGCCGCCGGTGTCGGTCGAGCTGCCGCGGGCCGGCATAACCAGCGGTTGCAACTGCAGCAAGGAAGCCACGCTGCGGTTGCGGGTGGGCATGCGCAAGAGCACCTGGCCGCCGTAAACGTTGCCTACGGAGGCGTCATGGGTGTGCAATTCGGCCGCGGCCGTGGCTACGACCTCCACCTTCTCGGTCATGGCGCCGATTTCGAGCTGAGCGTCACGCGTGTAGGAGCGCGCGATCGAGATGCTCATCTGCGAGACTTCCCAAGTGCGGAAGCCCTGCGCGGTGATGGTCAGCTTGTAAGCGCCCGGGGGCACGCTGCTGAACACATACACGCCGGCGGCGTTGGTGGTGGTGGAGAGCTTGGCGTGGGTGGCGGTGTTCTCCAACTCCGCGTTGGCGTTGGGAATCACTGCCCCGCCCGGGTCGGTCACCGTTCCGGTGATGAATCCGGTCGAGGAGGTTGCTTGCGCCCAAACGCTTAGCGGCGAAATCAAGGCCACGATCGCCAAAATCAGCCCAAACAGCTTCATTGCTTTCATTGCGTCCTGCTCCCGTCTCCGACCCCGGGCGCACTGGGCACCCGTTGCCGGACTCGTATTTTTGGAATAGAAACCGTTCTTGTGTCTATGCATACCAAGAGCCGACAGAAGTAGTGCAAACAGCGGGCCAAATTTGACGTAGTTAGGAAAGTTTAAGTAAGCTATTCACAATATTAGACTTACATTTACTCTGGCCGGTTTGCGACTAGCCGCCGGTGGTACGAAAACGTACGGATTTCAATACCCATCGAAGAAGGAATTCCAAAAACCATAGGACGGACAATTCTTTCTTTTTGTCCTTTGGGGCGCGAAATTTCACGCAAGGTGGCTTGAACAAGCAAGAACTGAAACGCTTAGGAAGTTATGGAGCTATCCCGAGGGTGGGATGGGGTGTCGCCCCAACGCTCCCTCAGGTTGGCCGGGGAGGGCGAAGTTGCGTTGACGGGCGGCGGTTGCGGGTGCTAGCATCTTAGGGGGGGGAGTAGTTTCCTTTTTGCACCCCGAGGGTGAAATACCCATGACGAAGCGGAATCGCGTGGCAGCGGGCGCGAGCGCCGTGGGCGCCGAAAGCGCGCTCGCAGGCTCGGTGATTGCGCTCACGGACATGGGGCAGACCCGCAAGAATAACGAAGACAATCTGGTCATTTACGATTTCCAAACGAAAAAGGCTCTGACGGCGGGCGCAGAAGCGCGGCTCCCTTTTGCCGTGCCGGGTGTACTGCTGGCAGTGGCCGACGGGATGGGCGGGCACAGCTCCGGGCAGGTGGCGAGCCAGCTCTGTGTCGACAATCTTCCCCGAGCTGTGGAGCAGCTCAGCGTCGAGGGCGGCGCATCGGGCGAGGAGCGGACGAAGGCGCTGCGGCGGGCGGTGGAAGTAACGAATGAAGCTATCTTCCAGGCCGCCAAGAAAAGCCAGGAATTTGAAGGGATGGGCACGACCCTGACGGCGGTGTGGCTGGCGGGCGGGCAGGCGCTGATCGCGCAGGTGGGCGATTCGCGCGCCTATTTGCTGCACCAGGGCAAGCTGACGCAGCTCACACGGGATCAGACAGTGCTCAACTCGGTCAGCGAGGCCGAGCGGGAGGCGTTGGCGAACACGCCATTTGAGAACATGCTGCTGCAAGCGGTGGGGGCGATGGCGCAGCTCGATGTGGCGATCAGTAATCACGAACTGGCCCCCGACGATCTCTTGCTGCTGTGCAGCGACGGCCTCTACAAAGTGCTCACCAACCCGCAAATCAGCGAGATGTTGTCGCGACCCGATTCCCTGGAAAGCAAAGCCAAAGCCCTCATCACGCAGACCAACGCCGGCGGGGGCCCGGACAACGTGACCGTCATCCTCTGCCACATTCAGAAAGGCAGCGGCGAACAGGCGGAGTAAGCGGTGGCCGACCAGGTCCTCAAGAAGATCGGGAAATACGAGGTCATTGAGGAGCTCGGCCGGGGCGCCATGGGGGTGGTGTGGCGGGCGCGCGACCCCTTCATCGGGCGCCAGGTGGCGCTGAAGACCATCACGCCGGGGCTGCTGGACAACCCGGAACTGCTGAAGCGCTTCTACCGCGAAGCGCAAGCCGCCGGCAGCCTCCAGCACCCGAACATCGTCATTATTTATGACCTAGGCGAGGCCGAAGGGCTTCCCTACATCGCCATGGAGTTTCTCGAGGGCGAAAGCCTCGAGAAAACCATTGCCCGCCAGCCGACCATGCCGCTGGCGCAAAAACTGAGCATTGTGATTCAACTGTGCCGCGGGCTCGACTACGCCCACAAGCACGGGGTTGTGCACCGCGACATCAAGCCGGCCAACATCATCGTGCTGCCTGACGGCACCGTCAAGGTGGTGGACTTCGGCATCGTCCGGCTCACCTCCACCTCCATGACTTCGACCGGCATGGTGATCGGCACGGTGGGCTA
>CAYTXK010000073.1:0-2310 GCA_964441645.1 uncultured Acidobacteriota bacterium | reverse complement strand
CCCGAGCAGGCCCAGGGCGAGCACGTGGACGCCCGCTCGGACCTCTTCTCGGTGGGGGTGCTGACCTACGAACTGCTCTCCTACCGGAAGCCGTTCTCGGGCCCCAACGTAGCCGCGGTGCTGATCAAGATTGTTACCCAAGAGCCGCCGCCGCTGCAGCAGTTCGCGCCGCAAGTTCCTCCCAACCTCTGCGAAGTGGTGCACCGGTGCCTGCACAAGAAGCCCGAGGAGCGCTACCAGTCGCTTGAAGACCTGGCGATGGAGCTCGAGCCCATCGCGCGCTCGCTGCAGCGCGACATCGTGGAAGAGCTGGTCCGGCAGGGCCAGGAGTTGATGGAAAAGCAGGAGTTCCCCAAGGCGCGCGAAGTGCTGCGCAACGCCCTCAAGGTGGACAGCAGCCATGGCCTGGCCAAAACCATGATGGGCAAGGTCACGGTGGAGCTGAAGCGCCTGGAGGTCTATCCCAAGATCCAGGCGCTGCTGAGCAGCGGGGAAACGCTGCTCAAAGACCGCAAATACGAAGAGGCGCGGGGGAAGTTCGAGGAAGTACTCAAGCTCGACACCCAGCACGGCCAGGCCCAGGAATTTCTGGAAAACGCCCGGCGCGCCCTGGCCCGCCAGTCGGCCGTGCAACAAGGGCTGAGCGCCACCGAACGCGCCATGGGACACGGCGACCTGACGCTGGCGCAGGCGGAGCTGGACAAAGTCCTCGAAGCCGACCCCGAAAACACCGAAGCCAAAACCATCCTGGGCCGCGTGCACCAGGAACGGGCCGAGCGCGAGAAGCGCACCCGCCTGCATGAAAACATGCGCCAGGCGCGGACCTTGCTCATCCAGCAGAAATACGAGGACTGCGTCAAGCAACTGGAAGGCCTGGAAAAGGAGTTCCCCAAAGACGAGGAACTCAAGCAGCTCCTGCAAACCGCGCGCGAAGGCTGGGAAGACCAGAAGAAGGCCGCCGCTATTGCGGCGGGAACGGAAGAGGCGCGGGCGCTGCTGGCCAAAGCAGAATACCCGAAGGCGCGGGCGCTGCTCGATGGACTGCTCCAGACCTATGCCAACGAAGCGGCAGTGGTCAAGCTGCGCAATCTGGTCTTGCGGGAGCAGGAGGAAAGCGAGCGCCTGCAAAAGCTCGAGCAAGAGCGCACGGCCCTGCGCCAGCTCATCGACAAGAAGGAGTACGGCGCGGCTCTCAAGCGCGGCGAAGAAATCCAGAAGAGCTTCCCCGAGGACACGGAAGTGGGCCGGCTGGTGGCTTCGGTGCGGGTCGAAATCCAGGTGGCCGAGCGGCAGCAGCAAATCGCGGCGGCCGTTAAGGCCATCCAGGAATTCGTCGAGGCCACCAAGTTCGACCAGGCCATTCGCGAAGCTGAAAAGGCCCTCAAGAAGTACCCGGGCGAGCCCGAACTGAGCCACCTGCTGGCCAACACCCAGAAGGCCAAAGAAGAGCACACCAAGCACGCCGAGCTCGAACGCCGGGTGCGCTCCATCAAAGGGGCCATCGAACGGGAAGACCTCACCGACGCCATGGACATGGCGCGGCAGACCCTGGCCCAGTACCCCAAGGACACCGACGTCACGCAACTGCTCGGCTTTGCGGAGCGAGAAGCGGAGACGCGCGAGAAGAAGCGCGAGCGCGACGACCAACTGAAGACGGCGCTCTTCGCCCTGGAATCGAAGGACTTCGACCAAGCGACCATGGTGCTGAAGAATGTCGCCAAAGAGTTCCCCTTCGACAACCAGGTCAAGCAACTGCTGACGGCGGCGCAGGCGGGGGAGGTTCCCGCCGATGCGGCTACCCTGCTGGGTCGGCCGCCGGGAGTCAGCCTGGGCGCGCCCGTCGCGCCCGAGAGCCAGTACATTCTTCAAGGCCCGCCCGCGGCCTCTGCCTCAGCCCCGCCTGCAGCGACGGCTTCGACGCAGCCTCAGCCAATTCCTCAGCCGGCGGCGCCTCCACCGACGGTCAAACCGGGGAAGCGACCGGTGGAAGCCCAGCCGGCCGTGCCGACACCCACACCCGAAGTCAAGCCCGTGCCGCCCCCGCCGCCACCGGGCAAGCCGACAAAGCCCGAAGCCAAGCCCGCGCCCGAAGTTAAGCCGGTGCCGGCCCCGCGGGCGACGATGGGGATGTCTCGCTTCTTCGCCCAGCGAACCAACGCCACGACTTCCGCCGTCGAAGAAGGAAACACAACCGCCTCCGGCGTGGCCCGTTCGACCGAGCCGTCGTACTCATAGAGCATCAAGTCTTCGGGGCGGTGGAGCACCGCTTCCGGGCCTACGATGGCGGCTAATTCAGCGGCCAGAGCTTGC
>CAYTXK010000072.1:0-9253 GCA_964441645.1 uncultured Acidobacteriota bacterium | reverse complement strand
TAATGCCCACCACCGAGGGCGGGCTCGACCTCAAGCTCGACCTCACCCACGCGCTCGATGGCTTCAACGGCAACGAGCACGCCCTGCCCATCGTGCCCCTCTACAAGGACGTCACCGAGTTCTTCGCCCGCTCCGGCATCGGCTACACGCCGACTTTGATCGTCGCCTACGGCGGGCCCTTCGGCGAGGATTTCTGGTACGTCACCAGCGAAGTCCACGACGACGCCAAGCTCAACCACTTCACCCCCCACCACATCCTCGATATGAAGACGCGCCGCCGGCAGTGGTTCCGCGCCGACGAGCACGTTTTTCCCAAAACCGCGGCGCAGGCGGCGAAAATCATCCGCGCCGGCGGGCGGGTGGGCATCGGCAGCCACGGGCAGTTGCAGGGGCTGGGCTACCACTGGGAGATGTGGATGCTGGCCAGCGGCGGGCTGACGCCGCTGGAAGTCTTGCGCGCCGCCACGCTCCACGGCGCTGAAATCATCGGCTACGACCAGGACCTGGGCAGCCTGGAGGTCGGCAAGCTCGCCGACCTGGTGGTGATGGCCAAAGACCCCTTGCAGGACATCCACAACACCGCGAGCATCCGCTACGTGATGAAGAACGGCGAGCTTTTCGAGGGCGACACCTTGAACCAACTCTGGCCGGTCGAAAAGAAGCTCGCCCCGCTCTGGTTCTGGACCGACAAGCCCTAGGAGCAGGATCGGTGCGGCCGCGAATGCTTCTCGAAAGCAACGCCAGCTTGACTTGCGCACCACGCTGTTCCTGCCGTAAGGTATATAAGCGGTGGGTAAGTCGGCCCATCTTTACCTGCAAAGCGAGGGTCTTGAGGGCGTTGTCGAGAAAGCTAATCACGGCATAAGAGGCCCCCGAAGTGCTTCACGTAACTCAGATCAGCCTCAGCGGCCGGCAAACCTGAAATGCGCAACGAAGGTGCTGGTGTCTTTCCCCATTCCCACTCCGATTCTGCGGTTCATTCATGTGGACAACCTCCATATCTATCTTCGACGTGGTGGGCTTCATGCACCAAACCAAGCACCAGACGACGGACTTGTCTACAGAACAATCCATAACGTGGATATCCAACGGGAAAGGCACACGCGGATCGTCGGCTGCGGTCCCGGCGGCGTCCTACATGATTACGTGGCTTTCTATTTCGGCTATCTCTCGCCCATGCTTCTGCAACTCAAGACTGGGAAGGTGGAAGGATACAACGAGGGACAAGACCCGTTAATCTATTTAGTTTCGGACGCACAAAGCGTAAGGGATTCGGGAGCCGGTTTTGTTTTCGCAGATGGCCACGGCATCGCAGCTTTCACGTCTTGGTATGACGACCTAGCCGACTTGGACAAGGTTGATTGGGATACGGTCAACAAGAGATACTGGGCTGATACTGTTGAAGACATGGACCGCCAACGTCGCAAACAGGCAGAGTTTCTCATCCACGGGTTCTTGGACTGGTCCCTGGTTCACGAGGTTGTGGTCTTCAGTAAAGAGATCCAGCGTAAAGTCGAGAGCATCATCCAGAGATTCCCGAGACTCCGCCGCTCTGTGCGAATTCAGCGCGCTTGGTACTATTGAGGGCAAACGATGGTCAGACTGATAAAGGGTAACATTTTGGAGGCCGATGCTGAAGCGTTGGTCAACACAGTCAACTGCGTGGGCTACATGGGCAGAGGTATCGCCTTGCAGTTTAAGAAGGCCTTTCCCGATAACTTCGTGGCCTACAAACAGGCGTGCAGGCAAGGCACAGTGCGTCCCGGAAGAGTGATGGTTTACGAGACGGGTTCGGTGATTAACCCAAAGTACATCATTAATTTCCCGACTAAGCGTCACTGGCGTGGGAAATCCAAGCTCCGTGACATTGCATCGGGCCTTGAATCGCTGATCGAGGAAGTAAAGGAACGGAACATCCAGTCTGTCGCGGTTCCTCCGCTGGGGTCCGGCCTCGGCGGGCTAGACTGGGATGTTGTACGGCCCAAGATCGAGCAGGCGTTTTCCATGGTGCCTGACATTCGGATATTGCTATTTGAGCCGGCTGGAGCCCCAGATCCGAAGAAGATGCCGGTGCGAACAAAGCGCCCGAAGATGACCGTAGCGAGAGCCCTGTTCATCAAGCTCATGCAGCAATACACCGACTTGGCGTACCGCCTTACGCTCTTAGAGATTCACAAGCTGGCGTATTTTCTCCAAGAGGCTGGGGAGCCCCTACGACTTCGGTACGAAACAGGCCACTACGGCCCTTACGCGCACAATTTGAACAAGGTGCTCGAGGAGTTGGAGGGTCATTTTATTCGCGGATACGGCGACAGTCAAAACCCGGATATAGAGATTACCTTGCTACGTGGCGCGGTAAAAGCAGCTGATGCATTCCTCGCAAAGAATCAGGAATCACAAGGGCGGTTGGAACACGTCGCCAAGCTTATTGAGGGGTTCGAAACACCCTACGGCATGGAGCTGCTGTCCTCCGTCCACTGGGTAGTTGCCCACTCTGAGCACCCTGCACGGAACGCTGACGAGGTCATCCGGGCGGTTCATCAGTGGACTGATCGGAAACGGAACATGTTTCGGGAGAACCATGTACGCATCGCCTGTAACAGGCTTGCTGAGTTCGGTTGGTTGAAGTCAGATTACAAGTCGAACCATTCTTCGCCCCAGCAGCACTGATTCATCCGGCCAGATGCGCTCTTAACAAGCGTAGGTATTCTCAGCGAATGGACAAGCCCTAGAAGCGCGGCCGGCGAGCGAGGAATTCGCGCAGCTTGCTGGCGTAATCATTGGGGTTGGCGATGAAGAGCGGCTCGTGGCAGGCGCCGGGATAGGACACGAAGGTCTTGGGCTCGTTGGCCGCCGCGAAAAGCTCTTCCCCGAGGCGGTACGGCATCACCGAATCCTGCTGGCAGTGCGCCACCAGCACCGGCGCGCGAATCCCTTTGAGTTTGCGGTCGGAATCGAACCGCGTGCGGATGATGTAGGCCACGCCGGGAAGCGGGATGGCCTGCTGGGCCACGCGGCGCGCTGAGGGAAAGCCGGCTTCGAGCACCAGCGCCCCGACCGGGCGCTTCGAGGCAAGGTCAACCGCCACCGCTGTCCCCAGCGATTGCCCCAGCACCACCATTTGCTCCGGGCGGACCCCGCGCCCGTCCGAATCGGCCTCGCGCACCAGGTAGTCGTAAGCAGCCTCGGCGTCGCGATAGACGCCCTCTTCGCTGGGACGGCCCTGGCTGCGGCCGAAGCCGCGGTAGTCGAGCGCCAGCACGTTTGCCGGAAGCTGCTGCAAGAAGCCGATGTTCTCGACCCGGTGAGTCAGGTTGCCGGCGTTACCGTGCAGCAGCAGCACCGTGAAAGCCGCGCCCTCGCTGGGCGCCCACCAGGCGTGCAGGCGCACGCCGTCGCTCGTGGTCAGCCAGACGTCTTCGACCCGCACGCCGAAATCTTCCGGCTGGACTCCGCCGCCGGCGATGTCGGGGAAGAAAATGAAGCGCTCCTCGAACAAACGGATGAGCAGGATAGAAAGCAACACTCCGATGAGGACGGCGCGCGCCACTCCCCAGATCGTTTCAACAGCCGCCATCTGCACTGTCATTCCCTCGCCAGCAACTTACGGTAGAGCCGCAGGTGGGCGCGCACCTCGCCCGCGGCGCTGTGGCGGCGGCGCACCTGCGCGAAGGCGCCCGCCGTCAAACGCCGTCTAAGGCGTGTATCGGTGAGCAGCCGCTCGGCCTGGCGCAGAAACTCGCCTTCGCTCGAGAAAAGTAGGCCGGTGCGATTGCGCCGGACGAGGGCGCGGTTGCCTTCGATGGCGCGCGCCAGCACCGGCACGCCCATGGCCATCGCTTCGAGCAAGGCGTTGCTCATCCCTTCAGAAAGAGAGCTGTTCAGCACTGCATCCGCGGCCGCGTAGACCCCGGGCATCGCCCGCGCCAGCACGGCTCCTTGCCAGCGCGCTCCGCGCACTCGCTTCAGTGCGCGCAAAAAACGCCGCCCGTAGTCGCGCTCGAGAATCGGCCCCACGAAGAGCAGGCGAGCTTGCGGAGTGCGCCGCGCCAGCCAAGGAAAAACCCGCAGCAGAAAAAACGGATCCTTCACGCGGCGGATCCCTCCGGGCCAGAGAAAAATAAACTCGCCCTCTTTCACGCGCAGACACCGGCGCCACCGCCGGCGAAGCCGGAGTCAACCATCGGCGCGCGCCGCCTCGACTCTCGCTCGGCGTGGTGAGCGAAAGTCGAACCACCCACACGCAAAGAACTCCGGCCCCGCGGCGGCGGGAATTACGCGCGCCTTCGCTCCCCAGGCAGGCGCGTACCCTCGCAGCCGCCGCAGTGTGCCCGATTGGTAAACAATCAGCGCCCGCGCCGCGTTGAGCACACGCGCCAGCACGCGGCGGCGCCCGCGGCGGGCGAGGTCCTGATGAACATCGGTGCCGGTGAAAGTAACCACCAGCGGCGCCGCGCGGCGTTTCGCCAGGGCCAGCCCGCGCGGGCCGGCCTTGTAGGCGTGGAAGGCGTGGACGATATCGAACCGCTGCTGCGGGTCGGGCTCGTCCGGCCCCAGCAGCCTGACGCCCACGCCGACCTGGCGCAACCCTGTGGCCAGCCGCTCCAGCGTTACGCTATTGCCGCGCGGCTCATCGAGCCGATGCGGCGCCACCAACAAAACCCGCAGCGTCTGTCTCACGGGCTTTCGAACTGCGCTTTGACCCGCGCTGATTTCTCCGCCACCGAGCGCTCCAGTTCTTCCTTGTGCTGGCGCAGGCGCGCGGCCAGGTGGCCATCCCAGAGCGCGATGATTTGCGCGGCAAAGATGGCGGCGTTGCGCGCTCCGGGTTTGTCCACCGCCATCACGCCCACGGGAATGCCGGCGGGCATCTGCACGGTGGAGTAAAGCGCATCGAGCCCGGCGAGCGGCGTGGTCACCACCGGCACGGCGATCACCGGCAGCGTCGTCTCCGCCGCCACCACGCCGGCCAGGTGCGAGGCGCCCCCCGCGCCCACGATGATGACCTTCAGCCCGCGCGCTGTCGCCGTCTTGGCGTACTGGTGGGTGCGGTCGGGCGAGCGGTGCGCGCTCGTGACCTCGACCTCAAAGGAAATGCCGAACTCCTGCAAAGCCTTGATGGTTTCGCTCATCACGGGCAGGTCGGTGTCCGAGCCCATGATGACGCCCACCAGCGGTTGCTTGCCGGCCGGCTTGCCCGCTTTGCTCTTGGCCATTCTGCCCTCCATTAGAATTCGAGCCCGCCGCGCGCTACACCCCGCGGGCGGCGATGTCCTTGCGGTACTGCATGCCGTCGAAGTGAATCTTCCCTGCGGCGGCGTAGGCCCGCTCCACCGCCGCTCCGAGCGACGCGCCCCGCGCCGTGACCCCCAGCACGCGCCCCCCCGCGGTTTCGAAGCCGCCGCTCGCGCGCCGCGTGCCGGCGTGAAAGATGAACACGCCCTCCTGCCTCGCCGCTTGCTCGAGCCCCTTGATAGCTTTGCCAGTTTCCGCGCTGCGCGGATAGCCGCCCGAGGCCAGCACCACGCAAACCGCCCCGTCGCGGCTCCACTTCAGCTCCACGCCCGCCAGCCGCCCCGTGGCCGTGCGTTCCAACACGTCCGCCAGGTCCGATTCCAGCCGCAGCATCAGCGGCTGGCACTCGGGGTCGCCCATGCGGCAGTTGAATTCCAGCAGGCGCGGGCCGTCGGCGGTGAGCATCAAGCCGAAGTACAAGAAGCCCTGGTAGGGCCGGGCGTCGCTGGCCAGGCCTTTGAGCGTGGGGGCGACGATTTCGCGAAGGATGCGCTCGCGCAAGCCGGCGTCCTCGAGCCGCTCGTCCGAGTAGGCCCCCATGCCGCCGGTGTTGGGGCCTTTATCGCCGTCTTCGAGGCGCTTGTGGTCGCGCGTCGAAGCCAGCGGCAGCACCGTCTCGCCGTCGGTGAGCACAATAAAGGAAAGCTCTTCACCTTCGAGATATTCTTCAATCACCACCCGCTCACCCGCCTCGCCCAGCTCGCGCTTTTCCATGAAAGCCTCGATGATGGCCGTGGCCTCGTCCGGCTCGTAGGCGATGCGCACCCCTTTGCCGCCCGCCAGCCCGTCGGCTTTGATCACCACCGGCCACTCCACCGCGCACAGCGCTGAGTAGGCATCGCCGTGGTCGGCACAGGCCGTAAAGCCCGCCGTCGGGATGCGGTGGCGTTTCATAAACTCTTTGGCAAAAACCTTGCTGCCTTCAATTTCGGCGGCCGCCTTGGTTGGGCCGACGATTTTGAGCCCGCGCCGATGAAACTCGTCGGCCACGCCCAGAACCAGCGGCAGCTCGGGGCCGACGACGGTGAGGTCGGCTCGAACACGCGCGGCCAGGTCGGCCAGCGCCGCCACATTTTTCACCTCCACCGCGTGGCATTCGGCGAGCTCGGCCATCCCCGCGTTTCCCGGGGCGCACACCAGCTTCTTGACTTGAGGGCTTTGTTTCAGTTTCCACGCCAAGGCGTGCTCGCGGCCGCCACTGCCGATGAGTAAAACGTTCATGGGAGAGGCGTCATTGTAGAGGGAAGCCGCAGGGGGTTCAACCCGGGGAGAATCGTGATAGGATTTTCCCGCCTGCAGAATTCTCCGCCCTCTCGCTGGCTGTTTCAGGCTCGACGATGAGACCCTTACGACTAAAAGAGGTCGAGGTCATCACCTTCGATTGCTACGGCACGCTGGTTGATTGGGAGAGCGGCGCCAAAGGGACTCTGCGCGCCCTGCTGGCCACCAAAGACCTCTACGCCGACGAGGACGCTTTCTTCCAGGCCTGGGAGCGCGCCCAGCGCGCCCGCATCGAAGGCCCCTACGCCTCCTACCGCGAAATTGCCGCCGCATGTTTCGCCGAAGTGGCGCGCGCCCAGGACCTGCCTTTCAACGAGGGCGACGCCGAGGCCTTCGCCGATTCCATCGCCACCTGGAAACCTTTCCCCGATACGCCGCTGGCGTTGCAAGCCCTGAAGCGGCAGGTGCGGCTCGGCATCATCTCCAACATTGACGACGACATTCTGGCCGCCTCCGTGAAACTCCTGGGCGCGGAGTTCGACCTCCTGATGACTGCCCAGCAGGCGCGCGCCTACAAACCCTCGCCTCTGCCCTTCGAGCGCGCTCTCGAGCGGATGGGACTGCCGCCCGCGCGCGTCGCCCACGCCGCCTTCGGCTTCGAGTACGACATCACCACCGCCGCCGCGCTCGGTTTCCACACCGTGCTCGTCCAGCGCGGCCGCACCGACTTTCCTCCCACGCCCGTTCCCGACCTGGTGGTGGACGATCTCTCCGAGCTCGCCATGTGTTTCGCCTGACGCCCTCGCGCCAAAGAACCCGCGTCCTTGTGATAGGATTGGTTAGAATCGCCGCCGAGAGGGCCCGCCATGGTCGTCGAGTGCCCACAGTGCCAGGCGAAGTATCAGCTCGATGAAAAGCAGTTTGCCGGCCGCACCGAGATTACCGTTCGCTGCACCCATTGCGGCGCCCGCTTCCCGGAAAAAGTCCCCGAGGCCCTGACCGAGCCCGAGCCCGGGCCGCCGCAGCCGTTTACCGAAGAAGCCTTTGCCGCTCCCGCCCCGGCACCCGGCGGCCCTGAGCTTCCCCGCGAGCAAACCGTCTCGCTCGCGGTGACCGAGGGGCCGCTCAAAGGAAATGTGTATCCCATCACCCAGCCGCGGGTGGTGGTGGGGCGCGCCGGCGCCGACATCATCGTGGCCGACACGGAAGTCTCGCGCCAACACTGCGCCCTCGAGGTATACGGCCGCACCGCCAAACTCCAGGATTTGGGCAGCACCAACGGCACCTGGGCCAACGGCGAGCGCATCGAGTCGGTCGAGCTCCAGCATCTGTCGGAGTTTCGCATCGGTTCCACGGTATTTATTTTCACCGTCACCAATAAGGGGTAGGCCGACGCTTGTCCTGAGTTTGCCGAAGGGCGGAGGCCTGCCTGCCGTAGGCCGACGCGGAGGTCGAACGACCGCAGCCTCATTCCCCTAGTTTTTTCGCCACCGCAGCCAGAACAGGAGCCCTACACCAGCCCCACCCAGGTGACCAAGATGCGATACGTTAGTTACCCCCGCTAATTGTCCGAACGTGCCGATCCACTGCATGAGGATCCAGAG
The DNA here is from genome assembly GCA_964441645.1 of uncultured Acidobacteriota bacterium. Classification (GTDB taxonomy): domain Bacteria; phylum Acidobacteriota; class Terriglobia; order Acidiferrales; family 2-02-FULL-67-57; genus CAYTXK01. Next base: position 1,133 of record CAYTXK010000072.1, on the reverse strand, counting down.
AACGAATGCCGTGCTGGCGCGTAGCCGCAAAGGCCAAAAGAAAAGACTTCGCAGCAAAATCACCAGTTGAGCTCGAGGGAACCTAAGGGCGTAGAAGGTGATTACACCGGAGATGCCGCCACTGGCCCCAATCAGAGGAACCGTCGAACCGGGATTGAAAGCTGCATGCAATAGGCCTCCGGCGGCTGTCGCCAGCAGGAGCAGCAAAGCGTACTGCAGTCGGCCCAGATAATCTTCTACGTTGTCTCCGAAGACTACCAGGAAGTAAAGGTTGCCAATCAGATGAAGCCAACCCGCATGCAGGAAAAACGAGGTGAGCAGTGTCAGCCCACCGTACCGCCACAGTTGGGCAGGGATCAGACCGAACTGAAGGCCAATGGCCCCCAGCTTCGCGAAAGCCACAATACTGACTAGGCTGGTCGCCAGAACCAGGCCCCACGTCAGTAACGGCCGAAGAACAAGCGGGTGGGTTCCTCGTTCTACCGGCATTCCACAAACCGCAGGGATCCACTTCCACTTTGTGTCCAGCAATCCCTTAAGCTCGCTACCATCCGGTTCCTCGGCCAGCGCAGCCAGCGCTCGGTACTCCTTGGTGTCAAACCAGATGAAGCGACACGGCAGGCATAAATCCAGAGGAACTTTTCGGGGTCCTAATCCAACCTGAACAACCGTCATCGCTTGCCTGCAGAGAGGGCAAGGACGGGTTCCCCGTATCTTCCGCGAGGCGTTCCATAATTCATCAATAGCCTCGTGTCCGAACCTGCGGCGCAACGCGGCGACGCTCACCCAGCGTGCGTCGCACGAAACACAACTCCAGAAATCTCCTCCTTTCCAGAAATCTCGCCCCTCTGCTCTGGTGGGAATCATGCGAAGCTGGCAAGCGGCGCAGGTGACCATACTACCCTCTTCCTAAACTCATCGCGTACGGCCCGGACAGAGCCTTCCTTGCGCTCCCCGTAAGCCTTGCCCTATAATCATCCTCGATACCTAACCGACCCAATAGTGCCATGCCCATCTACGAATATCGCTGCCGCGCTTGCGGCCACCGCTTCGAGAAGCTCCTCCAAGGCCAGGTCCAGCTCTCCTGCCCTTCCTGTCAGAGCACTGAACTCGAGCAGCTCTTCTCGGTCTTC
>CAYTXK010000071.1:4051-9266 GCA_964441645.1 uncultured Acidobacteriota bacterium | reverse complement strand
TCCAGCAGCAGGTGGTCCTCCATCCGGAAGAGATAAAGGTCAGCGACCATCTGTCCCAGCGCGGTGAGCTGCGTGGCGTAGCAACCCTGGCCGGCTGTGAGCCCTTTGACGTCGTTGGAGAGCATTCCATGCAGGAACCGCGCCGCATCGGGGCCCGCGGCCGTCAGATAGGCGCGGTCGGTGCGGTCCAGCACGCCCGCCGCTTCGCGCACCGTGCGCCACTCGGCCCTCACATCACCGAAGTGCTCCGGCAGCAGACAGCCGCGCGTTTCCATCCAGGCGGCTCCCAGCGCCCGGTAAGAGACCTCCAGCGCCGGGCGGCGTTCTGCGCTCACTGTTCTTCTCCTGTTTCTCTTGTACCGCCGCTGTGCCGACTTGGCAAGCGCAGCGCGGCGGGCGGCCTTCAGGGCTGCGAGGGGGCCGCGGCCGGTTTCTGGGCGTGACGGATTTTCTCCGCCGCTTTTTCGGCTTCGCGGCTGAGGCGCCGCTCCGACTCGCGGGCGATAATGGCTTTGAGGGCCGGCAGGGCGCTCGTGTCGCCCAACTCGCCGAGCGCGGTTATGGTCGCGCGTCGCGCCCAGAGATAGGGGTCGTTCAGCAAGGGCAGCAGTGCCTCCAGCACGTCCGGCTTTCCGCGCCCCAACTTCCCGACAGCTACGATGGCGCTCTCGCGCGCCCGGGCGGGTTTACCGTAGCGCGACCACTCGAGCGCCAGAGCCAAGCCGCGCTCATCCCCCAGCCCCGCCAGCCCGTCGAGCGCGGCGCGACGGATGGCTTCGGCGTGTGAGGCGCGCCCCAGGGCGGCGCGCAGCTCTTCGAAGGCTCCTTCGGCGCGTGTTTTCCCCAGCGCTTTGACGGCGGCCGCCACCACGTAGGTCTTGGGCTCGCTGGCGATCACGCGCTTTAGCGCGGCGGCCGCAGGGGCGTCGCCGGAAAATTCGCCGAGCGCCGCGGCCGTCTGCTGGCGGACACGCGCGTCGGTGTCAGCGAGGGCTTCGATCAGTGCGTCGCGCGCCACCGGGCTCTTGGTCGTGCCCAGGACGCGGGCCAGCTCGCGCCGCACGCCGTAAAAGGCGTCGTGCAGCAGAGCCTCGCGCAGGGCGGCGAGCGAAACCAGGTCGGCTCCGGGCCGGCCGAGCTGCTCAGCGGCCCACAGGCGCCCGGCGACCTTCGAATCGTTGCGCAGCAGATCAATCAACTCTTCGCGCGAGCGCGGAAACTCGAGCGTCTTCAGCAGAACCTGGTCAGGGTCGAAGCGCACGCGCGTCGGCCGCTCGGCAAGCGGGAAGTTGAAATCCTGCTTGGCTTCCGCCAGCGTCACGCGGACACGCTCGGGGCCTTTGCTGGTCAGGAATTCCACCTCGAGCGGTAGGCGAAAGACCGGCGTCAACTCTTTGAGCGCCTGGCGCTGTTCCACGCGCAAGTGCGCGCTATGAGTTTCTTCGTCCCAGGTGTATTCCACGTGCAGCTCGGGATGCCCGGCGCGATAGAGCCATTGCTCGAAGAACCAGCCCAGTTCTTCCCCTGTGGCCTCCGTGACCCCCTTGGACAAGTCTTCGCTGTCCACGGGCTGGCGGGCGAATTTCTGTGCGTAGTGTCGGAGAGCTTTCTGGAAGAGCGCGTCGCCCAACTGGGCGCGCAGCATGGCCAGCACCAGCCCGCCTTTGGGATAGGTGTGCGAATCGAAAAGGTCTTCGGCGCTGACGTACACCGGCCAGACGATGGGCCGACGGTATTCTTCGCGGTCTTCCTCGAAATAGCTCTGGGCGTCCTGCCAGCGGTGGTAATCGTACTCATCGCGCCCGTAGCGGTGCTCGAACCAGAGGTTGGTGAAAAAGGTGGCGAAGCCTTCGTTCAGCCAGATGTGCGACCAGTCGCGACAGGTCAGCAGGTCGCCCCACCAGTGATGCACCAGCTCGTGCGCCACCAGGCCTTCGCTGGAGTAGTTCGGCTCCTCGGCTTCGCCGTGCAGGGTGTCGATGGTTAGTGTGGTGGCGGTGGTGTTTTCCATTCCGCCCCAGAGGAAATCCTCGACGGTGATCTGCGAGTATTTCTCCCACGGATAAGGCAGGTCAATGTAGCCGGCGAAGAAGCGAATCATGTCCGGCGTCCAGGCGAAGGAGCGCTCGGTGGTGGCTTTGTCAGTTCCGCGGGGAACGTAGGCATCGACGTCGAGCCCGTCGAGCGACTGGTGGAAGCGCTCGAAGGGCCCGGCGACCAGGGTGATGAGATAGGTGCTGTGCGGGATGCTTTCCTTCCAGTCGAAAGTGCGTGTGCCGTCGTGGTTGTCGCGCTCGGCCACGAGCTTCCCGTTCGAAAGTGCGAACAGGTCAGCGGGCACCGTGGCGAGGATTTCCGTGGTGGTCTTGTCATTGGGTGAGTCGTAGAGCGGAATCCAGTAGTGCAGGTAGTCGGTTTCGCCGTTCGACCACACCTGCTGCGGCTTCTGCGGATAGGCGGCGTCAGGCGCGTTGAAGTAAAGCCCCTTGCGCGGCTGGGCGCGGTAACGGATGGCCACTGAGAAAACTTCGCCGGCCTTATAGGCGCGGTCGAGCGTGATGGCCAGCTCATCGCCCTGGTGCACGAAGGTCAGGGCTTTGCCGTCGGCTCGCCCCGCCGCTGGCGGGGCAAGTTTGACTTCTTCAATCGTCATCTCGGTGGCGTCGAGGCTGAAACGCGCCATCCCGTCGTTCAAGGGCGCCAGCGTGAGCGTGGCCACCCCGGCGATTTCTTTCTTTGCCCAGTCGAGCTGCACCTCGGCTTTGAGGTTTTGCAGGTCGTAGCTGCGGCTGCGCGGCCAGTGGCGCGTGGCGCGCGCGTCCCCGAAGGGCCAGCGCAACTCGCGGGCGCGCCCTTCCGGCACGGCCTGCGCCCGCACAGGCGGCGTGCCCAGTCCCAGCGCGGCAAGAATCAGGAAGAGAGGCAGAAGGCGACGCAGCGGCTGCATGGAGAATCCTTTCAACAGGAAATGAAAATTAGGAACAAGAGGACGGATTCTACCATCGCGGGCTCCGAGGGGCAACGCAGGCGGCGTGCTATAATCGAGCTTCCGATGGCCGAAAAGAATCCTGCTAGCATTTCAGTGCCCGTGGAGAGGCGGCGGTTTCTGAGCGAGTCGCTGCGCGGCTCGGTGCCGTTGCTGATTGACTGGGCCACGGCGCGCGTGCGAGAAGTGGCGCGGCTGATTCAGGAGCCCTCAGTGCCTAGGACTTCACCGCCACCCGCAGCCCGCATCGCGCCGCCGGCCTCGGCGCGCCAGGAACTCGATCGCCAGCAGGAAGAGTTCGCCCGCGAGAACCCCGGCGCGAGCGAGTACCCCTCCGCGTGAAGCCGTCCCCTGCGCTGATTCACGAAATCCTTCCGGTCGGCTGGTTGCAGTGCAACTGCCACGTCGTGGGCGACCCGGCCACGCGCGAAGCCATCGTGGTTGACCCGGGCGACGAGACCGAGCGCATCCTGGAAGTCCTGCACCGGCACAACCTGCGCCTCAAATCCATCGTCATCACTCACGCCCATCCCGACCACGTGGGCGGCGCCGCCCAGCTCAAGGCGGCGACCGGCGCGCCAGTGCTGATGCATGCCGATGATCTCTGGCTGCTGGAGAATATCCCCATGCAGTGCGCCGCCTTCGGCTTTCCGGCGCCGCCGGCCGTGCAGCTCGACCAGCCCCTGCGGGCCGGCGAGGAGCTGCGCTGGGGAAGCGACCTGCGCGCCCAAGTCCTGCACACGCCCGGCCACACGCCCGGCAGCCTCTGTTTGTATCTGCCGGAGCGAAAGTTGGTGCTAGCGGGGGATACGCTCTTCGCCGGCTCAATCGGCCGCACCGACCTCTGGGGCGGGTCTCACGAAAAAATCCTGCGCTCCATCCACAACCAGTTGTTGCCGCTGGCCGACGACGTCGTTGTTTATCCCGGCCACGGCCCGGAAACCACTATCGGACGCGAGCGCGAGACCAATCCCTTCCTGCAAAAGCTGTGAGGTAAAGGCCAGCGTTCAGCTTTGGGCGCGGTCGCGCTCGGCGCGCATCTCTTCCATCACGCTCTGGATGAGTTGCTTGGCTTGGCCGAGGGTTTGATTGATGAGCCGGATGTCCAGGGGGGGCTCTTCGGGCTGGCGCTGGCTGCGGCAGTAGACCGAATGCTGCCCGACGAGCACCAGGGCTTCGGTGAGTAGGTCGAGCGTCACCGCCAGCCGCCCGCGCGTGGTGCCCATCATGAACTCGAATTTCTCCAGCTCTTGCTTGCGGTCCTGGAAGACCGCCCCTCCGCCTTTCTCATCCGCCATTTCGCGCTCCTTTGCCGGTTCGGGTCCACTATACGAGAGCGGGTGGGGGGCCGCAACCACGCGCCGCGCGATTTGCTTTGACTCCCTCAGTATTCGCGGCATAATAGGCGTTTCCTGCAGCAAATCCGAGCCAGGGGGGTAACAGTCGTTCATGTCGCGCGCCAACAGCCGCCGGCATCATTCGAGCGGGCTTGCCCGCACGACGCAAATCATCTACGGCGAACGCCACAACCTGCAAAGTGTGCTGCGCATGCTGGTATCGACCGAGATGCCCGAGGAGCGGCGCCGCTTTGAAGAAGCCTTGTTGCGCAGCCTCATCCTGGAGCGTACCGGGGAGCTCAACACCATCAACTCCGATTGGGACAACAAAGCCCAGTTGGCCGCCAATCGCCGCACGCCGGCGGCCGCGCTGCGGCGGCTGGCGAGCTCGCTCCCGCGCGAGGATTACTACCTGGCGCGGCTTTTGAGCGAACATCCCAATGCGCCGGCCGAGGCTTTGGCTCAACTGGCGCGCCATCCCTATCACGCCGTGCGCGAGAACGTGGCCCGGCATCCGCGCACGCCCGCCGCCACCCTGCGTGCGCTGGCCCGCGACCGCCGCGAGGCTCTCTGGCAACTGGTGGCCTTCAATCCCGGCGCCCCGGAAAAGCTGCGCGCGCAGCTCCGCGAGCGCCTCAAGCGCCAGGCGGAGAAGCGCTGAAGTCTTCCCCGTGGAAACCCGGCCGCCGATTTCTGAGCGTCTGAACGTCGCCGACTATTTCCTCGACCGCCACCTGCGCGAAGGCCGGGGGAACCGCCTCGCTATCGCCGGCACCGGGCCGCTGCTTACCTATGCCGAGCTGGCCGAGCGCTCTTGTCGCGTCGCCGCCGCCTGGCGCGCACTGGGCGTCGGGCCGGGCGACCGCGTGCTGCTCGCCCTGCCCGACTCGGC
>CAYTXK010000071.1:0-4041 GCA_964441645.1 uncultured Acidobacteriota bacterium | reverse complement strand
TTCATCGCCTGTTTTTTCGGCACGGTAAGAGCCGGCGCCGTCGCCGTCCTGGTCAATCCTTTCACCCGCCGCGCCGACTACGCCTACTACGCCGCTGATTGTCAGCCGCGCCTGGCGGTGGTTGAGGCAGTGAGCTTCGCCGAAGCCTTGCCGGCGCTGGCCGAGGCCCAGCCCGCGCCGCCCGTCCTTACCGTGGGTGAACGCGCCCCGGGTTGCCTCTTTCTCGAAGAACTCCTGTCCTCTGCCGAAGCGAACGTCCCCCCTCACCCCTCGAACGCGGATGACGTTGCCTTTTTTCTTTACACCTCCGGCAGCGGCGGGCAGCCCAAAGCGGCCCTGCACCGTCACCGTCACATGCTGGTCACCGCCTCGAGCTTCGCCGGAGAGGTGCTGGGCATTCGTCCTGATGACATCGCGTTCTCGGCCTCGAAACTGTTTTTCGCCTACGGCCTCGGCAACGGGATGTATTTTCCCCTGAGCGTGGGGGCTGCGACCGTCCTCCTGCCCGAGCGCCCTACGGCCGAGCGGCTGTTCGCGGTCATCGAGCAGTTTCGGCCCACGCTGTTTTTCTCCGTGCCCACGCTGTACGGGCAACTGCTGCGCGCCGCGGAAGGCAGCGGGCACCGGCTCAGCTCGGTGCGGCTGGCGGTCTCGGCGGGCGAGGCGCTGCCCGCGGAAATCTTCGAGCGCTTCCGCGCGCGCTTCGGGCAGGAAATCCTCGACGGCATCGGCACTACCGAGATGCTGCACATGTTTATGTCGAACCGGCCCGGCGAGGCCCGGCCGGCGACCTGCGGGCGGCTGGTGCCGGGCTACGAGGCGCGCATCGTCGGCGAAGCCGGTGACGAGGTGGAAGACGGCGAAATCGGCAACCTGTGGGTGCGCGGTGCCAGCGCCATGGCGGGCTACTGGCAGAAGCCGGAGCTCACGGCGCGCGTCCTGCGCGACGGCTGGTATTCGACCGGCGACAAGTTTTACCGCGACCTCGACGCTTTCTACCACTACTGCGGCCGCGCCGACGACATGCTGAAAGTCAGCGGGATGTGGGTCTCGCCCATGGAAGTCGAGAACTCCCTGCTCGCCCACGCCAAGGTCGCCGAGGCCGCCGTGGTCGGCCAGCGCGACCCCGACGGCTTGACCCGCATCGTCGCTTACGTCGTGCTCCGTTCTGGCAGGGGAGGGGAGCCACTGGCGGACGAGTTGCGCGACTTCGTGCATGAACGGCTGCCAGGTTATAAGTGTCCGCAGCGCATCGAATTCGTCGCGGAGCTCCCCAAGACCGCCACCGGCAAAATCCAGCGCTTCAAGCTGCGCGGCTGAGCTAACCCACGCGCGATCATCAAAGACAAATTGGCTCTTTACATCGGCCTTTCCTGCGCTATATTGGTAGCCTCGAGAGAGACAATCGCCAGGGGCGAGAACCGCCGTGATGCTGCAACTCGATCCCGCCAGCGCCGTGCCGCTCTACCGGCAAATTCTCGACCAGATGCGCCAGTTGATCTCGACCGGCGCGCTGCCCGTGGGCGAGCGCCTGCCGCCCAGCCGCGAGCTCGCCCAGCGCCTCGGCGTCCACCGCACCACGGTCGCCAACGCCTACGCTGAACTGACCGCCGACGGCTGGATTGAAGGCCACGTGGGCCGCGGCACCTTCGTCGCCAAGGGCGTTGAAGCCCCCAAGCCGCCCGTCCCGCCCGCGCCCTACACGGCCAGTCTCGAAAACGGCTACCTGTGGACAATGCTTTTCGCCGACGCGCCCGCCGAGGAGGGGCTCGACAATCTGCTCGCCGATGCGGTTGAAGCGGCCAGCGACCCGCGATTGATTTCCTTCACCACAGCGCGGCCCGCCGCCGAGCTTCTCCCCGTGGAAGATTTCCGCCGCGCCACCAGCGACGTGCTGCGCCGCGAAGGCCGGGCACTCCTGCAGCTCGGCGCGAGCGACGGCTACCCGCCGCTCAAAGAATTTCTCCGACAGGAGCTGCGCCGCGAAGGGATTCAGGCAGGCGACCGCGAACTGCTCATCACCAACGGCTGCCAGCAAGCGCTCGATCTGGTGCGCAAAGTTTTTCTCCACCCCGGCGACGTGGTGGCGATGGAAAACCCGGTATACCCCGGCGCCATCCAGACTTTTCACGGCAGCGGCATCCGCTGCCTGGGTGTTCCGGTCACCGAAAACGGCGTCAATGTCGAGGCGCTCGATTCGCTCCTCACCCGCCAGCGTGTGCGTCTGCTCCTGCTTACGCCCGACTTTCAGAACCCGACCGGCACCACGCTCCCGCTCGACGCCCGCAAGCGCGTGCTCGAGCTCGCCGCGCGCCACCAGGTGCCCATCGTTGAAGACGGCATCTACTCCGCGCTGCGCCTGCGCGGCCGCGAGACGCCCTCGCTCAAGGCGCTCGACCGCGCCGGCCTGGTCATCCATCTCAACAGTTTTTCCAAGCTTTGTTTCCCCGGGTTGCGCGTGGGCTGGATGGTGGCCAGCGAGCCCGTCATCGAGCGGCTGCGCATCGCCAAGCAGGCCACCGACCTGCACACCGATCAGTTGGCGCAGGCAGCGCTGGCGGAATTCGGCCGCCGCGGGCTGGTGGCGAAACTGGTCAAGCGGGCGCGCCAGCTCTACCGCAGCCGGCTCGCCTGCCTGGAGCGGGCGCTCGAAGCGCATCTGCCGGATGAAGCCAGTTGGATTCGCCCCGAAGGGGGAATGTCGGTCTGGGTAAAGCTGCCCGCGGGGCTCGATGCCGGTGCGCTGCTCTTCCGCGCCCGCGAGCGTCGCGTCCTTTTCACCCCGGGCCGCTTCTTCTACTTCCAGGCCGCCGAGCCGAACACGCTGCGGCTGGGTTTTGCCGGCGTGAACGAGAAGAAAATTTCCCAGGGAATTGAAATCCTGGCGAACCTCATCAAGAGCGAGTTGCGGCAGCGCCGCCGCGAGCCCAGCCGTCGGGAAGTGGCGCGCGTGGCCCTGGTCTGAGATGGCAACCGAACCCACCAAAAAACCGGCGACGGCGGAATGCACGCAACCGCTCTGCTCCGGGGCCGCTGATTTCTACGAGCGGCACGGCCAGGCGAGCTTCCTCGAGGCCTGCTACTCGGCAGCGCCGCCGCGCATCCTCGCCGCGCTGGCCGAAGAGATTGACTACCTGCGCCAAACGCTCTCCGGCGTCGGGCGCGCGTTGGAGATGGGCTGCGGCAACGGCCGGCTGCTCGAAGCTCTGGCAGGCGTTCCCGAGCAGTGGGTAGGCGTTGATTTTCTCGAACCGTACTTGCACGACGCGCGCGGGCGGCGGCGCCTGGCGCCGGGCACGGCGCTCGTGGCCGGCAACGTAAAGGGCCTGCCCTTTGCCGACGCCTCCTTCGACGCCGTCGTCTGCCCGCAGAGCACGCTCGGGCTGCTGGGCGACCTGAAACTGCCCGCACTCTCGGAAGCGGCGCGCGTTGTCCGCCGCACAGGCCGTGTGGTGGTGCTGGTGTATTCCGAGCTCTCGGTCGTGCCGCGGGTGGAGTGGTACACAGAAGTCCACCGCCAGGGCGCCATGGCGCCGCTCGATTGGAAGCGCTCCGGGCCCGAGCTGCTCATCACCGAAGACGGGCACGCCTCGGAATGCTTCCGCCACGAACGCCTGGAAGCCTTGTTCCGCCAGGCCGGTTTGGAGCCGCGCCTGGCGCGGCTGGGGGAGATTTACTGGGCGGTCGAAGCCCAGAGGATTTGAGATTTCAAATTTGCGATTTGAAAGGGAAGGAGAGCCACCATGAATTTCTTCAAAGACGAGCAATGGCGGGTCAAAGTGGGTCTGGCGGAGATGCTCAAGGGCGGCGTCATCATGGACGTCACCAACGCCGAGCAGGCCGGCATCGCCGAGCGCGCCGGCGCCTGCGCGGTGATGGCGCTCGAGCGCGTCCCGGCCGACATCCGCAAGGAGGGCGGCGTGGCGCGCATGGCCTCACCGCGGATCATCCGCGAGATTATGGCAACCGTCACCATCCCGGTGATGGCCAAAGTGCGCATCGGGCACTTCGCCGAAGCGCAGGTGCTCGAAGCTTTGGAAG
>CAYTXK010000070.1:2791-9367 GCA_964441645.1 uncultured Acidobacteriota bacterium | reverse complement strand
CTGGCGCCAAGGCATTCACCGTACGCCCTTAGTAGCTTGACCACAAAACTTACTCCGCGGCTCTCAGCGTTGCCGCCGAAAGCCGTGAATAAATCCGTGGCTTTCCACAAGAGCGCGCTGCTTCTCCCGAGTTCCCCGCCGCGCGGGCGGATTACTCCGCCGCTACGGCCGGGCCTCGGTGCGAATTGCGCCTTGTTGTCCCGAACCGAAGTTCGGGACTTACTGTGCCCGTTTCAATTGTCAAAGAGCGTTGTTCAGCGGCCGCGCGAAGCGGCCAGAGAACAAAAAACCCGGCGCCAAGCGCCGGGCTGTGCTTGCTATTGCCGCAGAGCGGCACAGCGCGAAGCTTGAAACCTACTTCAACTTGTGTCCTTCCGGACTATGACTCGAATCTCAGACTCCTCGATGCGCACCCCTTTCCGAGTGCGCACAGCCATTCTAGTCGGGTTCCCCGTTTTTTGGCAAGCCCCATTTTCCCTTGCAGGTCAGCCGCTTGCGCCGGCGGCATCCCTCGCTTGGCTACAGCCCGGGGGCCAGCGGCCCTGCCGCCAAGGCGCTCATGCGAGGCCATCGAACCATCCCAAGCATTCCTCGCTTTCGGTGAGCGACTCGCAGGCTTGGTCCAAAGCTTTGTACTCCTGCGCGACACTGTTCTTGAAAGCTTCGAAGGACTTCAGGTCATCCCACGTATCAATAGTCAGGTAGCGGAGTGGGTTGGCGCGGTCGCGCAGGAGAAGCGTGCCGTGGTAAGCGAGGCTGCGGCGGAAGAGCGCCGCCCAAGTGCCCCCGGGGCCGTTGTGCCGCTCAAACTCCGGGGCGGCGCCGGGTTTGATGTGGAATTCCCACACAACTTGTAGCATCGATCGTTTCTCCGCGGTTCTGTTTCGGCTCCTACCAGCTTTGCCGGGCGAAGACCTGCGAGACCCCGCGCGCCTCCTCGAGAAATGACTTTATCTTGCCGGGGCTGACCAGGCGCCCGCGACGATAGACCCCCAGCCAGTCGCCCATCGCCTCGACCCACCAGCCCTTTTGCTGTTCGAAAAAGCGGAGCACGGTGTCATTGAACAAGGCTCGAATGGACGCTTCGTCGGCGCCACGAAGGAGGTAGCTCTTGGAGAAGGCAGAGTTGGCCTCGAAATCAATATCCTGGTAGCCGAGGGTGGCGGCGCCGATCTTGTCGAACACCGACTCAGGTCTCAGCTCAAAGGCGGGCAACCCCCGCGCCAGCCGGAAGCAAGCCACCGTTTGATGGACCGCCTGCTTTCCACGGCCGGTCTGGCAGTCGAGCAGCACGGTTTCAACCGCGTTGTAGTGGCCGCGCAGCACGTTCGAAAGCACGGCCGCGCGTTGGAGCAGCGGCAGGCCCTGGCAGCCGACCGCGCCCAGGGTTTCGCCTTTGGCGTCGAAGGAAAAACCCATCTCCTGCGCCAGACGCTCCAACCGGTCCCGCCGCCACTTCTGGCTGTACCAGACGAGGACGAGAATGGCCACCATAATGGCCACCGTGATGAGGATCGTGAGGTAGAAAAACTTCGGTGGCTGGAGGGTGGCGAGCACGGCTGTCGCCCCATCATAGGCAGGGCGGGCCGGCGAGTCCAGCCAGGCGGGCCCCGCGTGGGGACTAAACGCGCGAGGCCGCTTCGGCATATAATTGGGTATTACCGGGTGGTTCTTCGGTTTTCCCTTGCGGAGACCTCCGGCGGGGTGGCGCGGAGTAAGAGATGCCAGGCTTGATGGTCATCCAGGAAAAGAAGGAGGACGCCGTCGTTCTCCACGCGCAAGGGCGGCTGACGCTCGAGGATATCACCGCGCTGAAACGGAACCTGGAGCAGGCCTGGCGGGTGAAGGTGGCGCGGGTGATCGTCAACCTGACCGAATGCCCCTATGTAGATTCCAGTGGCATCGCCGTGCTGGTCGAGGCCTTGAAGCGCTCGCGCAGGGAGAGCATGGGCTTCAGTCTCGTGGGTTTGAGCCCACAGGTGCGGGCCGTGCTCGAACTGACTCGCCTCGACAAAGTCTTCCAGGTTTTCCCCACCGTCGAAGGGGCGCTCGCCAGTTCGGCGGCGCCCTAGCCGCGCCGAGGACGCGGCTCATTCGTAGCGCAGGGCCACCAAGGGATCGACGCGGGTCGCCCGCCGCGCGGGCAGGTAACAAGCCACCAGCGCCACGGCCAGCAGCACTACGGCGCCCGCCGCGAAGGCGAGCGGGTCTGCGGGCCCGACGCCGAACAGCAGCGTCCGCAGGAAGCGCGCCAGCACGAACCCGCCGGCCACGCCCACCCCCAGGCCGAGCAGGGCTGGCGCCATCCCTTCCTTCAGGACCAGCCGCAGCACATCGCCGGCTTGCGCGCCCAGCGCCATGCGCACGCCGATTTCGTGCGTGCGCTGGGTCACCGAGTAGCTCACCACGCCATAAATGCCGACGGCCGCCAGCGCCAGGGCCAGCGCGGCAAAAGCGCCCAGGGTCACCAGCGGGAAGCGCCGGGAGGTGACCGAGGTCGAAACCACTTGCTCCATGGTGCGCACACTGAACACCGGCTGGTCTTTATCAATCTTCCATACAGTCTCGGTCACGGTCGCGGTCAGCGTTTCCGGATTCGTCCGGGTGCGCACCGCCACGGAAAAGAACGGCCAGGGCACCTGGGCATAGGGGACGTAGAGGGTGGCGGTGGGCTCGAAGTCGAGCCCCGTATGGCGGATGTCACCCACGATGCCGACAATTTCGCAGGGGGTCGGACCGACGTCGTCGATCTGGAAGCGCTTGCCGAGCGCGTCTTCGCCCGGCCAGTAGCGCTGGGCCACGGCCTGGCTGATGATGGCGACCGGCGCTGCCGTGGCCGAGTCCTGCGGGGTGAAATCGCGTCCGCGAATCAAAGGGATACCCATGGTGCGGAAATAGTCGCTGCTCACCGCGCGGAAGCTCGCCTCGGGGCCCTGGCCGAGGGGAGCGGGCGGGCGGCCCGCAATGGTGAAACTGCGCGTCGATTCGCCGCCGGTCAGTGGCAGCCGCGTGGCCGCGGCGGCCGACTCTACGCCCGGCAGGGCCCGGATCTCGGACAACACTTCCTGCTGAAACAACACCTTCTTCGCGGCCTCCGGGTACTTCGTCTGCGGCAGCGCGATGTTCAGAGTCAGCAGCCCGCGGGGTTCGAAGCCCGGCGGCACGGCCAGCAGCCGTGCAAAGCTGCGCAGCATGAGTCCCGCGCCCAGCAGCAGAACGAAGGCCAGCGTCAGCTCGCTCACCACCAGCCCGCGGCGGAGCCGGCGCTCCGCTCGGCCTCCCGTGGTTCCGCGGCCGCCTTCCTTCAGGTGTTCTTGTAGGCTGGTGTTCGACGCCCGCAGCGCCGGCGCCAGCCCGAAGAGCACTCCGGTGGCGAGCGAAATCAGCAGCGTGAAGGCCAGCACGGTTGTATCCACAGGAATGTCGGGCAGGTTTCGGATGTCCGAAGGGCTGATGGCCTGCAGAAGCGGAATCGCCCAGACGGCGAGCAGCAAACCCAGCAGGCCGCCGGCGAGCGAAAGCACCATCGCTTCGGTCACGAGTTGCCGCACCAGGCGGGCGCGCGAAGCTCCCAGGGCTACTCGCACGGCCATCTCCCGTTTCCGCACGGCGGCGCGGGCGAGAAAGAGATTGGCGACGTTGGTCGAGGCAATCAGCAGCACAAAGCCGACCGCGCCCAGCAGCACCAGCAGCGGCCGGCGAACATCGCCCACCAACTCCTCGCGCAGCGGCAGCAGCTTCGCGGTCATGCCCGTGTTGGTGTCGGGGTATTGCTGCTCGAGCCGCTTGGCGACCGCGACCAGCTCGGCCTCGGCCTGCGCCAGCCTCACACCGGCGCGCAGCCGCCCCACCGCAATCAGGTAGTGGTTACCGCGGTTCTGGGTCACATCGACGCCGGGCTGCGTTGGGGTTTCCGGCGCCGCGAAACGCGGCGTGACCCACAGCTCCGCGCCGGGGGGAAAAGTGGCCGCGGGCGGCAGCACGCCGACCACCGTCAGGCTGTCGCCATCGAGAACGATTTTGCGGCCGACGATGGCCGGGTCGCCGCCGAACCGGCGCTGCCAGAGCCCGTGGCTCAAAACCACAACGCGCTCGCTGCCGGGTTTGTCTTCGTCGGGCAGAAACAGGCGGCCCGTGGCGGCGGGAGCACCCAGCACCTGAAAGAGGCTTGCGGAGGCCACCGCGCCCGAAACGCGCTCGGGGCGGTCGCCGCCGGTCAGGTTGAAATTCCAGCGCCGCAGGGCGGCCATGGATTCAAAGCCGCGGGTTTGTTCGCGCCAGTCGAGGAAATCGGCCGGACTGATGGCGCTCGTGTCGCCGTCTTGAAAGCCCCAGATGGCCGCCAGGCGCTCGGCTTCGTGGTAAGGCAGCGGGCGGAGCAACGCGGCGTTCACCAGGCTGAAGAGGGCGGTATTGGCGCCGATCCCGAGAGCGAGAGTGAGGACGGCGACCAGGGTGAAGCCCGGTTGGCGGGCTAGCATGCGGGCCCCGTAGCGTAGATCTTGGAGCAGGGATTCCATGAGTCCCTCCTATTCGTAGCGCAGCGCCACCAGGGGGTCGACGCGCATCGCCCGCCGCGCCGGCAGATAGCAAGCAAGCCAGAAGTCCCACGACCGCCAGCAGGCCTGACACAGCCACCAACGTCACAAGGTCTGTGGGGGTCACGCCGAAGAGCAGGGCGCGCAGGAAGCGGGTGAGGGCAAAGGCCGCCGCCAGGCCCACACCAATCCCGACCGCGGTCAGAGTCAGGCCTTGGCCGATCACCAGCCGGAGGATGTCGCGAGGCTGAGCGCCCAAGGCCAGCCGCAATCCAATCTCGCGGCGCCGCTGCGCCACCACGTAGGAGAGTAAGCCGTACAGTCCGATGGCGCTAAGCGCCAGCGCCAGAGCAGCGAAGAGGCCGGTGAGCGCCGCCAGGGCCCGCTGGGGAAGCAGCGGGTTAAGCCGAAGCTCGTCCAGGGAGATGACCATGGCCGTAGCCAGCGCCGGCTCCAGGGCAGCGAGCTGCTCGCGCACGGCGGGCAGGACCGCGGCGGGGTCGCCCTGAGTCAGCACCAGAAGACTCGCCCCAAAACTATCAAACTGGGCCATACTCCCATAAATGAAGGGGCGCGGCTCTTCCGCCAAAGAGTAGTACTTGATGTCGCGCGCCACGCCGATAATTTCCAGCCACGGCCCTGCGCTCCCGGATTGAATCCGCTCGCCCAGCGGGTCGGCTCCGGGCCAGAAACGTTGCGCCATCGTCTGATTGATGATGGCCACCCCCGGAGCGCTGGGCTGGCCATCTTCCGGGCGGAAGTCGCGGCCGCGCAGCAGCGGGATCTCCATGGTGGAGAAATAATTCGGCCCCACCAGATTGGTGTCGATACTCAGGAGGGGCTTTTCCGGCGAGGGCTCGTGGCCGGGGATGCGGAACCCCAGAACATCCTGGCCGCCTCCCAGGGGGACGGAGGTCGAGAAGCTGACGGAGCGAACGGCCGGCATGCTTTGCAGGCGCTCGAGGGCTTGCTGATAGAAGGCGCGCGCCCGGGCGCCATCATAGCCATAGCGATTGAGATGTACGTCAGCCACCAGAACATTTTGGGTGTTGAATCCCGGGTTGAAGGCGCGCGCCTCCGCCAGCGTCCGCAGCAGCAATCCGGCCGTCACCAACAACAGCACTGACACGGCCACTTGTCCCACGATGAAGGCTCGTTGCAGCCGCGCCCGGGACCGTCCCCCGGTTGTGCTGCTTGCCCCTTCCTTGAGGGCGGAGACCAGGTCGGTTCCTGCGGCCCGCAGCGCGGGCAGCGCGCCGAACAACAGCCCCGCCACCAGAGAAAGCAGAAAGACAAACGCCAGGGCGCGCGCGTCCAGCCCTAGGTTCGGCGAAAAAGTGGAGAGCTCTTCCAGTGGAGGTGCCAAGCCGAGCAGGGCGCTCTGCGCCCACATGGCCACCAGCAATCCCGCGGCGCCACTCAGCAGGGCGCCCGAGATGAGAAGGTTCTCCGTCAAGCATTGCCTCACCAGGCGTTCCCGCGTGGCGCCCAGGGCCTGCCGGATGGCTACTTCCTGCCGCCGCCCCACCGCCTGCGCCAGCAGCATGCTGGCAATGTTGGCGCAGGCCACCAGCAGCACGAGGAAGACCACGCCCTGGAAGAACCCCAGAAACTTCGCCGCGCCAGTGCGGAACTCCTCCGGCAGAACCCCGGCCGGGTAAATCTCAAACCCCAAGCCCTCGTTGAGCTTGGGGAACTCCTGCCGCAACTGCTGCGCCAGGCGCGCCAGGTCGGCTCGGGCTTGCTCCAGCGTAACCCCCGGCTTCAGGCGTCCCGTGCCACGCAGCCACCCCCAGCCGCGCTGGCTCAAAGCCACGCTGCGGGGGCGGACCTGCTCGTGCATCATCATCGGCACCCAAATATCGGTCGCATACGCGGCGTAGGAACCGTTGAATCCCTCAGGAGCGACGCCTACCACCGTGAAGGGATGGGCGTTCAGTTGGATGGTTCGCCCCACGAGGCCCGGGTCGGAACCGAAACGCCTCTTCCAGAAGCTGTGGCTGACCACCGCCACGGGATGGCCTCCGGGCACTTGATC
>CAYTXK010000070.1:0-2781 GCA_964441645.1 uncultured Acidobacteriota bacterium | reverse complement strand
GTCGAGCTGCAAGGGACGGCCCAGGACAGCGCCCGTTCCGAAAGTGGCGAAGTAGTTTCCGGTCACCAGTTCGCTGCGGACAGCTTCCGGCTGCTCGCCAGCACTGAACCCCACCATGGCGTCCTGATGGGCAGCCAGTTGCGCGAACACCTGGTTGCGGTCGCGAAGGTCGGCATAGTTCGGATAGGAAAAGACGTCGAACTGGCGTTCTTTGCTGGTGGCGTGGAGGCGCACGAGGCGGTCGGCTTCGGGCAAGGGCAGCGGACGCAAGAGGAGGGCGTTGGCAAAGCTGAAGACGGCGATGTTGGCCCCCAGGCCCAGGGCCAGCGTCACCACGGCTGCAATCGTCAAGCCCGGGCGGCGCGCCAGCATCCGGGCCGCGTAGCGCAAGTCTTGCCAGAAGCCATTCATCCCGGCCTCCCACTCCACGATGGGGTAACGGAAAGAACCGACTTGATTGGGGCACGGTGAGTGCCAAAGGACTTCCGCTTTATCTTATTGGATAGAAAGAAGTTGCGGGGCAGTCAAAGGCGCTGTGATGATCTGAGCTGCGCGGTGGCGGAACGGGGTGTGCCGCGGGCGGACACTGTGCCCGCACTCCGACGGCTTCGGGCACCCTTACGGCTGACGCCGAAGAAAGATAGTACCCCTGTCGCTTTCCAGCGACAGCCGGGGGCCGCCGCCGTTAACCTGGCCGCGGATGCTGTAATTGTTGGCCAGCGTGGTGGTCATTTCGAAATCGTTCCAGAAGTCGGCGCGGCGGCCGATGCTCGCGTCCAACGTGAAGCTCTGATTGGCCGGCAGGACCAGCTCGATTCGCCCCCGTTCGGTTTCCAGGCGCGAGTCGCCTTCGAGCGCCAGCGCGCGGATGGTGATTTCGCCCTTGTAGGTTTCGGCCTGCAGGCGGCTGCGCACATGGGAAAGCTTCACCTCGCCCTTATAGGTGTTGAGTGTGAGCGTCCCGCGGAGATTGTCGGCCTCCAGCACACCCTTGTAGGTTTCGAGGCGCAGCGTTCCTTGAAGGTCGCTCAAGCGGATTTCCCCTTTGTAGGAATCGAGGTCGACGCGGCCTTCGAGGTGAGCCAGCGTCAGGCGAGACTTGTGGTCTTTCAATTCCAGCTCGAGCCGACGCGGAGCGTGAATCGTGTAATGGACGTAGGGCAGGTTCTGCGAACAACCGGTCAAATACCAGCGTTCTTGGCAAGGGACGGCGTCGTAGTCGGAGCGGATGCGCACCGAGCTGCCGCCGCCGGTGATTTCCACCTGTGTGGCTTCAACAGTTTCGCGGGCGTAGGCGTCGCTCACGTCTTCGGGCGGCTCGATGCGCGCTTCGATTTGGACCTGGTCGCGCTCCCATCCCTCGAGTTGCACGCTGCCTTTGTAGGTTTCCAGCCGCAGCAGCCCGCCGGGGTTCAGGGCCAGGGTTCGGTTGACAGTCTTGACCGCCGGTTGCTCGGCCGCCGCAGTCACCCCGGCTGCCAGGAGCAATCCCAGGACGCACAGCCATTGTTTCCGGCTCATAAGCGTTTTTCCTCCCCGCCTTGTTCCTCTCTTAGACGCCGGTGGCGTTGATTGGTTATACGGCGTTTGACGCTCAAAAGTTCGCTGCTCTCAGCGTTTCACCGCGATGGCTTGCACCTCGAAATGTCCCCCGAAAAGCAGCGGCCCGGAGCCGATGAAGGCGCGGGCGGGGAAAGTCCTTCTGGAAATAAGTTCGATACTTCTTTGTCGCCAGGGGTCGGCTTCTCAATCTCTTCACACTTGAGGACATCGGCCGAACCGTAGTTGGAATAGACAATTGCTTTCATGTGGACATCCTTCTTGGATTCCCTTTCGTGCGGCGACCCCCAGTATCGGTCGTTACTCGACAATCGGTGCTTGTATTCCCTTAACAAGCAGCCAAACGCCTAGAGTGACTTCGAAGATAAAAATCGGCGCAAAGTAGATCGGGATCACGACGGCCGCCAAACTGGGGAACACCATGATGGCCAAAGTGACGATTGCCACCACCAACGACGAGAAGATTCCCCAAGCGGCCAGTCCTCGAGGGATGTAGCGCGACTTGAACCACAGATAGCTGAACACGGTCGACCCCAGTCCGAACAACACGAGTCCGATTCGATATCCATCCGCCTGTACGCCGACGAACAATCGTGCCAGCGCCTGCAACTGCTGCGTGTCAAACGCTCGCAAGTAATCGGCGCCACTCAGGAGCCGCAAGGCTGCAAAATCGTTCAAGGTGATGACCGCAAGAATGGAGCATTCGGCGAGCCGCCAGAACGCCGCAAGTAAGGCCACATTCCTGTTGATGGGCTTGAGTACGACGTAAAGAGCCAATACCAATGCCACGCCACCCGCGAACGTGATCAGATCGCTGGCAATGCCGATTCGAAAAAGCCGCTCCGACGCCACAATATTCTTGGCGGTCTGCACGGCATCGCCGGGCACGATCAGTGGACTGCGCGCATAGAACTCCGCAAAGATCCCGGTAACCATCAAGAACAGGTAAAGGAAGCCGGCGACTTTGGCAGCGGTATGTTGTGCCGGCTCCAACCGGTCGGTCACTACAGCTGTGCTCATACTCACCTCCTTATCCAGAGCAACGGGTGACGAAGGGCCGGTAAAGTACCGCCATAAATCAGGAGGCTGCGGCGGCCACCGGTTGCACCTTTGCGCCCTTGATCACGAGCCACAGCATGAACGCCATCTCTCCAAGGAGGGCGGGAAAGGCGATGTTAGAGACCATATCCTCGTATTGCGGTAACAGTAAGCCCGTAAAGC
>CAYTXK010000069.1:9063-9419 GCA_964441645.1 uncultured Acidobacteriota bacterium | reverse complement strand
CTTTACCAACGACATCGCCATCGGCGTGCGCAGGCCGATGGCGATGTCGTTGGTAAAGTGCTCGCCCCCCACTGGCACCAGGCCGCTGGCTCGCGGGCCTCCGTGGTGAAAAACAATCCAATCGGTGCTGCCGGCCCCGATGTCGGCCAGCACCACGCCCAGCTCGCGTTCATCCGCGGTCAGGCAAGCCTCGGCCGCCGCCAGCGATTCCAGCATGGTGTCTTCCACCAGCAAGCCCGCCCGGTTGACCGCCGCAACCAGGTTCTGCATCGCCGTCGAAGTCGCGGTAACGATGTGGACGTTCACCTCCAGCCGCCGCCCGATCAACCCCAGCGGGTCGCGGATGCCGCTCTGCT
>CAYTXK010000069.1:6509-9053 GCA_964441645.1 uncultured Acidobacteriota bacterium | reverse complement strand
TGCTGGTCGAGGAGAAATTCTTGCGGCAGCGCTTGCAGAAGCTCTTGTTCAGGCGGCAACGTAACCGCGCGAGCCGCTTCCACGGCGCGGCGGATGTCGTCCGCCTCCACTTCCCGCGGCCGCGGGCCGAGAGAAATGCCGCCGCGGCTATTGAGGCTGCGGATGTGCGCCCCGGCCACTCCCAGCACCACACTCTCGATCGTCGTCCCCGCCGCCAGCTCGGCGGCCTCCACCGCCTGGCGCACGGCTTCCACCGCCGAATGCAAATGCACCAGGGTGTCGCGGCGGAAGCCCTTCGATTCCGCCACGCCGGCGGCCTTTAGCGGCAGCCGCCCGTTGTCCTCCGCCTCGGCCACCAGAGCCGTGACCTTGCTTGCGCCCAGGTCGAGGGCCACCAGAAGCCGGTCACGCGCGCTCATCGGGTGGTTGACCCCGCCAGGGTTTCCGGGTTCAAGACAATCTGGCCGCGATAGCGCAGGTCCACGGCGCGCACCGCTTCGCCGCTTTCCTGCCAGAGGGTGCGGTGCTCGAGATAGGCGGCGTACTTTTCCTGGTAGCGGTCGCGGCCGAAGTAGAGCGCCACCACTCCCCCGGCGTCGGGGACAGCGGCGCGGAGGTTCTCGGGGTCGCTCACGTCAATTTCCGAGAGCTGCTGGCTGTAGTTCTTCCCCTCGCGGTCGAGGTCGGCCACCATGTCGAGGTAGAGCCGCACGCGCCCCTCGCGCTCCGCCCGCGGCAGCGTCTCGGGAATTCCGGCCACGACGGGAAAGTTGTAGGAAGAGCTTTCCGGCGGCGTCAGGATCACCCCGAAGCGGTCCACCAGCAGCAACGAGTTTCCCTGGCGGAGAAAAGCCACCGGCGTGCGCTCGCTGAGCCTCACCCGCAGGCGGTTGGGAAACAAGCGCTGGACAGCCGCCGATTCCACCCAGGGGATTTCTTCCAGACTCTGCCGGCGCGTCTCCAGCGGAACGGCGAAAATCGGCTGTCCGATGTCGGCCGCGAAACGCTCGCGCACGGCGTTAACCGGCGCCTGCTGGGCGTTTTCGACCTCGATGGCCTCGGCGTCGGTCAGACGAAAGACGGGAGAGGTGGCGCCGAAATCGTAAATCACATAGCCCGTACCACCCACCGCGGCCACTGCCGTTGCGCTCAGCAGCACAATTGCCGCCACCCGCAGCGCCGCCTTCCAGCGCGCCGGGCGGCGAACCTCCACGGGCCGCCGCGGCCGGTGGTAGCGGCCCTCCTCGTTCGACCAATCGAGGTTCGCCCCTTTGCTGCCCGTCGTCCCCTCAGTTTTTCCAGACAATGACTTCCTCCTCAAGCTCGAAGCCGTAGGCCTGCCGGATGCGCCCGCGCACGTAGTCAATCAGACGCAGCAGGTCGTCCGCGGTGGCCTGGTAGCGGTTGACAAAAAAATTGCCGTGGCGCTCGGAGACCATCGCCCCGCCCAGGCGGTGGCCCTTGAGCCCCAGCTCGTCAATCATCTTTCCCGCCGAGGCCCCGGGCGGGTTCTTGAAAATGCAGCCGGCACTTTTCTCATTGAGCGGCTGCGAGGCGCGCCGCTTTTGGTTGCAAACCTTGATGGTGGCCAGGATTTCCGGGTAGGGCTTGCTCGGCAGCTCGAGCTCCGCCGAAACCATGATGTCGTCCGGCGCAAAGCTGGTGTGCCGGTAATGAAAACCAATTTCGCTGGCCGGTACATTTTCCAACCGGCGGGCGGCGGCGCGATACAATTCCACGCTGCGCACGAATTGGCTGATTTCGATCCCGTAGGCGCCGGCATTCATCCGCAACGCCCCGCCCACCGAGCCCGGCACGCCAATCAACCCTTCCATGCCGCCCAGGTTGCGCTTGGCGCACTCCATCACCGTGCGCCCCAGGTCGGCGGCGGCCGGCACGCGCGCGCGATTGCCGGCGAATTCCGGCTGGGCCTTCTTGGCAGAAAGGTGCAGCAGGACCCAGGGCACCTCGCCGTCGGCGACCAGTAGATTGCTGCCGCCGCCGAGAAAACGCCGCGGCAGGTTTTCCTCATCGAGCAGCCGAGTCAGCTCCGGCAAGTGACGTGGCTCATGGATGACGAGGATATCGGTGCGGCCGCCGACACCCAGCGAGGTCCATTCCGAAAGCGGTTCGGCGCCCCGGTGCTCGACCCCCAGCTCCGGAAACGCGGCCACGAGGCGCGGGTTTTCAACCTGCATTGGTCACTCCCAGCGCCGCCGGCAAACGTTCGGCCAGCTCCTCCGCCGCCTTCCAGATGCTGCCTGCGCCCACGGTCATCAAGGCATCACCCGGTTGCAGGTGGCGCAGCACAGCCTCCTTGGCCTCGGCCATTTCGGAATGAAACTCGACGTGCGGATGCCCGGCGGCCGCAATCGCCTCAGCCAGGGCGCGACCGCTAATGCCTTCGAGCGGCGACTCGCTGGCCGCATAGATTTCGGTCAGCACCAGCACGTCGGCCTGGTCGAAGCAGTGCAGGAAGTCCTCCCAACTGTGCTTGGTGCGTGTGTAGCGGTGGGGCTGGAATAGCACCACCAGCCGCTTGAA
>CAYTXK010000069.1:4779-6499 GCA_964441645.1 uncultured Acidobacteriota bacterium | reverse complement strand
CAGCGGCAGCCGCGGGCCGCGGTGAGCAAAGCGCGGATCTCGGTCGGCTGATGGCCGTAGTCGTCAATCAACGTGACGCCGCCCACGGTGGCCTTCACTTCAAAACGGCGCCCGACGCCGGTGAACTTGGCCAGCCCGCGCCGCAGCCGCTCGAGCGGCGCATTCAGCTCCAGGCCGACGGCCAGGGCCGCCAGCGCATTGCGCACGTTGTGCAGGCCCGGCAAGGGCAGGAGGAAACGGCCCAAGTCTTTGCCGCCCACTTGCAGGCGAAACTCGCTCTTCCATCCCTTGAGCTTGACCTCAGTGGCCGCCACGTCCGCCGCCGTGTCGGTCGCGTAGGTGATGACGCGGCGCTTCAGCCGCGGGATGAGCGCGCGCGTGTTCGCATCGTCCGCACACAGGATGGCCGCGCCATAGAACGGAACCTTGTTGAGGAAGGTGGCGAAAGCCTCTTCAATGTCGGCCAGGTCGCGGTAATGGTCCAGGTGCTCGCGGTCGATGTTGGTGACAACCGCGATAACAGGGGCGAGCAAAAGAAAACTGCGGTCGCTCTCGTCGGCCTCCACCACAATCAGCTCGCTCTTCCCCAGGCGGGCGCTGCTGCCGGCCTGGTTCACGCGCCCGCCCACGACAAAAGTCGGGTCGAGGCGCGCATGCGCCAGCAGCGTGGCGATCATCGAAGTAGTCGTAGTCTTGCCGTGAGCGCCGGCGACCGCGATGCCGTACTTCAGCCGCATCAACTCCGCCAGCATCTCCGCCCGCGGAATGACCGCCAGCTTGCGCCGGTGGGCTTCCTCGACCTCGGGGTTCGCGGCCGAAACCGCCGTCGAAACCACCACCACCTGGGCATCCCCCAAGTTTTCCGCGCGGTGGCCCTCATAAATGGTCGCTCCCAGCCGCGCCAGCCGTTCCGTCACCGGCGAGAGGCGCAGGTCGGAACCGGAAACGGTGTAACCCAGGTTCAACAGCACCTCGGCGATGCCGCTCATGCCGCTGCCGCCGATGCCCACAAAGTGGATGTGCTGCCGCGGCGGGTAGTTGAGTCGCGTAGAAGTCATCGCGCCGCGCTCTCCAATAAATCCGCGATCCGGGCGGCCGCATCAGGCCGGGCCAGACTCCGCGCCGCCTGCGCCATGGCCGCCAGGCGCTCTGGCTTTTCCAGCAACGCCACAATTTCCGCCGCCAGCCGTTCCCCGCTCAGCTCCGACTGCTCCAGCAACTGCGCTGCCCCGGCCCGCACCAGCGCCTCGGCGTTGCGCAACTGGTGCTGGTCGGCTGCCTGGGGAAAAGGAATCAAAAGGGCAGCCCGCCCCGCGGCGCACAACTCCGCCACCGTGCTGGCCCCGGCGCGGCAAACGATGAGGTCAGCCGCCGCCAGGCGATCCGGCATGTCGTGGATGAACGGCAGCACATCCGCCTTGATGCCTCGCCGCGCATACGCCACCTGCACCGCGGTCAAGTCGCGCTCCCCTGTCTGGTGAATGAAACTCAGCGGCAGGCGGCTGGCTTGCAGGCGGTCAAGCGCGTCCACCATGGCTTGATTGATGGGCAGCGCGCCCTTGCTTCCGCCAAACACTAGCAGCGTAAAGGGCGGCGTGAATTCCTTCGGCGGCACGCGAAAGAACTCCGCCCGCGCCGGGCTTCCGGTCAGCACCGCTTTGCGGCCAAAGCGAGCCGCTGTCGCTTGATGCGTCACCGCCGCCGCGCGCACAAAGGGCAG
>CAYTXK010000069.1:0-4769 GCA_964441645.1 uncultured Acidobacteriota bacterium | reverse complement strand
CGGTTGGCCAGTCCCGGCTCGGCGTTGGGCTCAAAGAGAACCGTCGGAAATCCGCTCAACGCTGCGGCCAGCATCGTCGGGCCGGAAGCGTAGCCGCCCACGCCCAGAACCGCGTCGGGGCGAAACTCGCTGAGCAGCCGCCGGCTGCCCCACAGGCTCCGCGGCAGCAGCGCCAGGCTGCGAAGTTTCGCGCCCCAGCCGACGCCTTTCAGCCCCGCCACCGGCAAAGTCCGCAGCGAATAACCGGCGGCGGGCACGACGCGCGCTTCGAGCCCCGCGTCGCTGCCGACAAAAAGCAATTCAGTGGCCGGGTCGCGGCGGCGCAACTCCTCCGCCACCGCCAGCGCGGGGAAAACGTGCCCACCGGTGCCACCGCCCGCGATCATCACCTTCATCGCCTCATTCCGTCGTCAGTCCACCTGCTGGCTGAGGTTCAGCAGCAACCCCGCGCCCAGCAGCATTACCAGCAGACCGCTGCCGCCATAGCTGATGAAGGGCAGCGGAATGCCCTTAGTGGGCAGCAACCCCACCACCACGCTCATATTGATCAAGGCCTGCCCCACCACCATCACCGTCACCCCGACGGCCAGCAGCCGCGCCAGCGGGTCGGGAGCGCGCGCCGCGATGCGCAGGCCGCGCCAGGCGAAGATCGCGAACAAAGCCACAATCAAAATCGTTCCGATGAGCCCCAGCTCCTCCCCCACCACGGCGAAAATGAAATCCGTATGCGCCTCGGGCAAGTAGAAGAGCTTCTGCTTGCCATCCATCAAGCCCACACCCGTTATCCCGCCCGAGCCCACCGCCATCAGCGATTGCAGCGCCTGAAAGCCCGTCCCCTGCGGGTCGGAGGACGGGTCGAGAAAAACGCGAATCCTCGCCAGCCGATAGGGCACGCGGACAATCAAGAGGTAAGCGGCGGGAACCGCCGCCAGGCCGAGAGTACAGAGGTAGCTCCAACTCATCCCCGCGGCGAAAAACATCGCGCCGGCAATCAGCCCCAGCACCGCTGCTGTGCCGAAATCGGGCTCCACCACCACCAGCCCCACCAGAATGAGCGTGATGGCGGCCGCGGGCAGGAGCGTTCCCGGAACATCGTTGACCGCATGCCGCCGCCGCTCCAGAAAGTAGGCCAGGAAAAGAACCAGCGCCAGCTTGGCGAACTCCGACGGCTGCGCGGAAAGCATCCCCCAGCGAATCCAGCGGTGCGTGCTGCGCGACGGGTCGAGGAAAAGCACCGCCACCAGCAGCACCACCACCGCAAACAACACCGTGAAAACCACCGCCGGCTGGCAGAGCTTCCGGTGGTCGAGCTGCAAAAACAGAAACAGGCCCCCCAGGCCCAGCCCCACCCAGACCAATTGCCGCAGGAGAAACATTCCCGCGTGGCCGAAGGATTCCGACGCGTAGACGGCCGAGGCGCTGAACACCATCACCACGCCCAGGCTCACCAGCGCCAGCGTAGCGCCCAGCAAAACCCGATCGGGACGGTAGCGCTTGGCCATGTTTAGCAGTGCACTCGCTTGGCGGCCAGCCGCCGGACTTCTTCCTTGAAGACGCGGCCACGCTGCTCGTAGTTTTCGAACTGGTCGAAGCTGGCGCAGGCCGGCGCCAGCAGCACGATGTCTCCGGGCACCGCCACCAGCGCGGCGCGCTCCAGCGCCTCCGGCAGGGTCTCCAGCTCTTCGGCGGGCACGGCTCCCCCGATAGCCGCGGCGATTTTTTCGCGGGCGGCGCCGATGAGCAGCACCTGCTTGGCGCGCTGCTGCAAAGGCTCGCGCAGAGGCCGGTAGTCGCTGCCTTTGTCCTTTCCCCCCAGAATTACGATCAAGCGCCCGGCAAAAGCGTGAATGGCTTTGAGCGCCGCATCCACGTTGGTGGCTTTGGAGTCGTTGTAGTAGCGCACACCCTCCACCTCGGCGACAAACTCCAGCCGGTGCTCAACCCCTTCGAAGCCGGCCACCGCGGCGCGAATGTGCTCGCCGGACACCTCCAGCAGCCGCGCCGCGCACACCGCCGCCAGCACGTTCTCCAGGTTGTGCTCGCCCAGCAGGCGAATCTCCTCGTGCGGCATGATGATTTCCTGCTCGGAGCCGTTCGAAAACATCACCCAGCCGTTCTTGAGGTAGCTGCCGACGTCCAGTCGCCGCTGCCGGCTGAACCAGAAGCGCTGGGCGCGGACTTCGGGCGCCAGTTCGGCGCAGTAGCGGTCATCGGCGTTGAACACCGCGAAGTCGTCGCCGCCCTGGTAGCCGAACAGGCGCGCCTTGGCGGCCACGTACTCGGCCATGGAGGCGTGCCGGTCGAGGTGGTCGGGGGTGATGTTGAGCAGCGCCGCCACGCGCGGGCGGAAGCTCGAAATGGCCTCGAGCTGAAAACTGCTGACCTCCACCACGTTGGTGGTGTCTTCGGTGGCCTTCTCCACCAGCGCCACCAGCGGTGTGCCGATGTTGCCGCCCACCTGCACGGGCCGGCCGGCCTCGGCAAAAATGCGGCCCAGCAGCGAGACAGTGGTGGTCTTGCCGTTGGAGCCGGTCACCGCCACCACCGTGCCCTTCAAGAAACGCCAGGCCAGTTCCAGCTCGCTGATGATTTCGGTTCCCCTCTGGCGCGCCTTCGCCAGCACCGGCAGGTTCAGCGGCACGCCGGGGCTGGGAATGATGAGGTCAGCCGCCAGGAACCGGGCTTCGCTGTGCCCGCCGCATTCGAACTCAATCCCCAGAGGCCGCAGCACCGCCACCTCCGCGGCCACCGCGCTCTCCGGCCGCTGCTCGCTCACCGTGACGCGAGCGCCGCGCAGGGCGAGAAAGCGAGCCGAGGCCACACCCGTCCGCGCCAGCCCCACCACCAGCGCGCGTTTGCCGTCGAGCTTCATCGTCCTCTCACCGCAGCTTCAGCGTGCTCAAAGCAAACAGAGCAAAAACCAGGGCGGCAATCCAGAAGCGGATGATGATTTTCGACTCCGTCCAACCGCTCAGCTCGAAGTGGTGGTGGAGCGGGGCCATCTTGAAGATGCGCACCCCTCGCAGCTTGAACGACCCCACTTGCAGGATCACCGACAGCGCCTCGATAACAAAAACTCCGCCAATAAAGAAAAGCAGAATCTCCTGCTTGATGATGATCGCCACCGTGCCGATGGCGCCGCCCAGGGCCAGCGAGCCCACGTCGCCCATGAACACTTCCGCCGGGTGGGCGTTGTACCAGAGGAAACCCAGGCTGGCGCCGGTCATGGCCCCGCAGAAGACGGTGAGCTCGGCCACCTGGGGCATCTTCGAAAGGTCGAGGTATTCGGCCAGGCGCGCGTGGCCGCTCACGTAGGTCAAGGCCGTCAGCGCCCCCGCGGCGATGGTCACGCAGCCGATGGCCAGGCCGTCGAGCCCGTCGGTGAGGTTGACGGCGTTGGAGGAGCCGACCAGGACGAGAATAATGAACAGCAGGAAAGGCAGGACGGCGAGCAGATAGAGGGCGGGGCCGTCGATCAACGAATCAATGACCAGGTCGGGGCGAAGCTGCTTGAAGAACGGAAACAGAATCTCGGTCGAGTAGGCACCATTGCGGAAACTGAGCAGCACGGCGCCGATGGCCAGGGCGGTGAGCACCTGGAGGCCGAGCTTGGCGCGGGCGGTGAGTCCACGGTTCTGGCGGCGAGTGACCTTGAGGTAGTCGTCGACGAAACCAATGGCACCGAAGGCGAGCAGGCCGAACAGCGCCAGCCAGAAGAAGCGGTTGCGCGGATTCGTCCACAGCACCGCCGGGATGACGATAGAGATAAGGATGAGCACCCCACCCATGGTGGGCGTGCCGGCCTTGTGGTTGTGCGCGGGGACTTCCTCGCGGATGTACTGCCCGACTTGAAACTCCTTCAAACGCCGGATGAGCGCGGGCCCCAGGGCCAGCATCAGGAAGAGCGCCGTCAGGCCGGCGAAGGCGGTGCGAACCGTGATGTAGCGGAAGACGTTGAGCGGGCCCCAGTAGGGCTGCAGCCACTCGTAGAGAAGGACGTAGAGCACGCCGCTACTCCTTCGCCTTTCCGACGGGCGCCGAGTCTTCCGCCAGGGCATGGCGTGCCTGAAGTGTTTCAAGGACTGTTTCCAGAGCGACGCCGCGGGAGGCTTTGAGCAGCACCCAGTCGCCCTCGCGGACGATACCGGCGAGCCAGTCGGCCGCGGCTTCCTTCTTGTCGAAGAAGCGGCAACTGTCGGAGGACATTCCAGCGGCGCGCGCGCCCTCGACCAGGTGGCGGGCATCGCCGGTGACCCCGACCAGAAAGTCGATGTTGCCCGGCGCCGCGACTATTTCGCCGACCTGGCGATGCAACTCCGCAGAGGTTGTGCCCAGTTCTTTCATTTCTCCGGCTACGAGGATGCGGCGGCCGGCGCCGGGGGTGCGGCTGAGAGCTTCCGCCATCGCGGTGAGGGCGCGGGGATTGGAGTTGTAGGCGTCGTTGACGACGGTGAAGCCGGCGGCAAAGCGGACGAGCTGGCCGCGCAGCGATGGCGGCTGGAAGCGCGCCAGGACATCGGCGGCCTCCACCGGCTCGATCTTGAGCAGGCTGGCGACGGCGAAAGCGGCTAGGGCGTTCGAGATGTGGTGGCGGCCGGGGAGCGGAAGTTGCACGCGGGCGCGCTTGGAGCCAATGACGAGATCGAAGGCCGTGCCGGCGCAGCCGCGGTCGTCAATGTTTTCAGCGCGGACCTCAGCGGGTTTCTCGATGCCGAAGCGAAAGACCTTGCCGGCGAACCCTTCGGCAAGGCGGCTGACCAATGGATCAT
>CAYTXK010000068.1:3125-9441 GCA_964441645.1 uncultured Acidobacteriota bacterium | reverse complement strand
CGAGCACACCGAGGTTTTCCAGCGCCATCAAGGGCACGACGAAATCCTTGGCCAGAACGGCAATCAGCGCCGCCGCCAGGATCAGTCCGAGCGCGAGGAAAAACAGGCCGATAGCCCCGAGCGCCAGCACGCCCACGTGTTGGTCCGGCTGCTGAAAAAGTCCGGCGCGCCAGGCAAAGAAGAGGGGCCCGCCGACCAGCAAGAGTAGCGCCCCCAGCACAGCACCGAGGAAACCCACCTGCCAGAGGAAGTAGCTGGCCCCGCGTTCTTGCCAGCGCTCCCAGCCGGCGCGCAGGCGGTAGCGGTCTGCCACCACGCCATCCAAGAGGATAAACCGGAAGACGCTGGCGATGTACAAGGCCAGCAGCCCGAGCGCCAGTAGAACCAGCACGCCGCCCACAATCCAGGGAAGATATTCCTGAACCCGCTCCCAGGGAATGTTGGGAGCGGAGAGCAGCTTGTCGCTCGGGCTTTGCCCGCCCATGCGAAAGCTCGAATTGGCCGCGCCGGAGCCGCCGGCAAACTCCCCCGTAGTCAGTGCGATAACCCCGTAGCGTGCCCACACGCCAAAACGAAAAGGCTCGAAGAGCAGCCGCTTGGTGTGGGCGAACGCGGGCGAGATGGCGTCAATGGCTGAACGCGTTGGTGGCATGCGTCCCGACTCGGTGGGCTCACTCTACGCCAGCGGGAGTGCCCTTGCAATGGGCTGCGGCACGGTCAGGCATGGCCTGTAGGTTGGGGTGAGCGATGGGATTCGTGAATGCTTGTCATTCACCCTGAGCGAAGTCGAAGGGAACCCGCCACCAATTGCTTCTTCCTTTCCCGGCTCCAACTCTTCAAGCGAGCCTCCAAGGCTCGGGCCGCCGCGTAATTGGTGCAGAAATGAGACCAGAGCAGCCGAACCGGTCGGCGTCCCCTGGTGAAGCGAGCCCCTTGTCCCCGGTTATGTTCCTGAAGGCGGTCTTCTAGGTCGGTTGCGACTCCAGCGTAGTAGCAGCCATCGGCGCATTCCAGCAAGTAGCAATGCCAACCCTTCGACGCGCTCGCTGCCGTTCCCTTACTCAGGGTGATTTTTCCTTTGGAAAAATCATGGGGTGAGCGATGGGATTCGAACCCACGACTTTCGGAGCCACAGTCCGACGCTCTACCAACTGAGCTACGCTCACCAGCGAGGGCGCTCACCCTGCCTTGATTATTTCCGACCCTGGAAAGGTTGTCAATCGAGGGTCGCGCGCTTTTCAGCGAAGTTTGGTGGGAACGACGCGGAAGCGCGCCAGCTTGTTCTGCCGCTCCACCGTCTTGGAGAAACGTAGGAAGGCCTGCTTGATTTCGACCACCAGCGGCCGCTGATAGCCGGCCACCATCGTCTGCCGAACCGCCAGCACGCTCAGCGGCACAGCGTCGGTGATGCCGGCTTTCTCCAGCCGCAACAGGGGAGGCTTATCGGATTGGTTGGGATGGTCCACCACGGCATTGACGTCAATCCACTTCTGCTGGCGGCGAACCATCTTCACGACTTCGTTCAGGCGGATCGTCCAACTGGGCGGAAACTCTTTAGTCACGTCTCGCCATTTCTCTGAGGCAGAGTGTACCAAAGCTCCTACCCGCCCACAAGGAACCGCAAAACGCTGAAGAGCCTGAGGGGAGTACCCTTTGAGTTGAGTATAATGACCGCTCCCCATGGATTCCTTCGCCCAAGCCGTTGAACGCCTGAAAGGGCTGGCGCGCCTGGTGCTGGCCGCCAGTCTGGGCGTAGCGCTCTTACTGGTGCCTCCGGGCGGGACGCCGCTCGGACCCTGGCTGGCCTTTGTCTTTGCGCTGTATTTCCTGTTCGCCATCTTGGGTTTGGTTTTTCATCGGCAACTGGCGACGCGGGGCTGGCGGGCGGCCACGGTCGCGGGCGACGCCGCCGTTCTAGTCGTCGTCTTACTGGTGGCGCCGCAACAGCCGGCCGCCTTCCTTCTCTTCTTCTTGTACTTCACCCTGGTAGCGGGTCTGTGGCGGGGATGGTGGCTGGCCACCGCCTTGAGCGTGCTCGTGAGTGCCGCCTATCTGGGCCTCGCCTGGCGAGAGGCCCTGGCCGCTGCGGAAGGAGCAGCGTTCGCCCCCGTGCTGCGGGAAAACTGGGCGATAGTAGGCGGTCTGGTAGCCACCGGTACCTTCGTGGGAGCGCTGGCCGGCTGGCAGCGGCGCCACCTGGAGCAGGGAGCGGAGGTGGAACGTTTCGCCCGCCTGCTGAGTCTCGACACGCGCTGGCCGCGGTTGTGGCAGCGCTGGCTCGAGGCCCTGTGCCAACGCCTGGGGGCCGCTCGCGCCCTTCTCGCCTACCACGACCCGGAAACTGACCTGGTGGCTCTCTGGCGGTTTGGGTTTGGCGAGCCAGGTGACCGCCTGGAAGAATTTGATCGGCCCCCTCGCGATGCCCATACCTTCTTGCTGGAAGCCGTCCCGCTCAGCTTGCTGGGCAATCGGCTGGGGCAGGGGGCCACAGAGGACTGGCAGTTGCGGCACGAGTTCTCGCCCGTGGCCGCGACGCAGAAGAAATACACGCTGCCGGAGCGCTTTCTCAACGAGGTCGCACCCCAGTCCTTGTTGACGGTTCCGGTGGCCGTGGCCGGGGAGTGGCGCGCGCGGCTGTTTCTGCTCGACGCTCGCCGCGGAAACTTCAGCTCCTCAGACCTGGACGAGCTGCAGCGTTTGACCTCCGGGCTGGCGCCCCTGCTGGCGAACCTGCTGACCGTGCGCAGCCTCATCACCCAGGCGGTGAATGAGCAGCGAGACCAGATCAGCCGCGCGCTCCACGACGGCGTGGCGCAGAGTCTGGCCAGCCTGGAGATGCAACTGAACGTCCAGCGCCGCCAGCTCGCCGACCCGGCCCGCGCGGACGAAGGGCTGGAGCGCTTGCAGAGCGTCGTCCGGCAGGAACAGGAATCCTTGCGGCGGTTTGTGCGCACCTTGAAAACCGTGCGCGTCCCCGCCGCCGAGCTGAACCGCTGGATTCTGGCCCATTGCGCCCAGTTCCAGCAGGAAACCGGTATAAGCGTCGACGTCGCGGCAGATCCCGTGGATGCCCGGCTGCCGGAAGGCGTGTGCCGCGAAGTGTTCTTGATTTTGCGCGAGGCGCTGCACAACGTGCGCAAGCACGCCGAGGCCAAGAACGTGCGCGTGCAGTTACGCCAGAACGAAGATACGCTGCGCCTGGTGGTGGACGACGACGGCAAGGGGTTTCCGTTCTCCGGCTGCTATGCGCAAGCCGAGCTCGAAGCCCGCGGCCTCCTCCCCGTCTCCGTGGGCGACCACACCAGATTCTTAGGCGGGACGCTCTCCATCGACTCCACGCCCGGCAGCGGCGCTACTCTGCGCGTAGAGATTCCGCTACACTAGTCCGGTTCCAACGCCGTCGCCAGGCCGGCTTTGGCTGGCTGCCGGGCCTCGGCGTTGGAACGGGACCAGCCTCCATGGCAAAAACGAAGAGCCGCGAGACCATCCGCGTGCTGGTGGCCGACGACCACACCATTTTCCGCGAAGGACTCTGCCGGCTGCTCGAAGCCGAATCCGACATCAACGTCATCGGCGAGGCCCGCAGCGGCCAGGAATGTCTGGGCCTGGTCGCCAAGCTCAAGCCCGACGTGCTGCTGCTGGATCTGAAGATGCCCGACACCGATGGGCTGGCGGTGCTGACCGCTCTGGGCGGCCCCCAGAGCACAGTCCGCACCATCGTGCTCACCGCCTCCGAGGATGAGCGTGATTACGTGGAAACCGTCCGCCGCGGCGCCCGGGGCATTGTGCTCAAGCAGGCCGCCGCCGAGCGGTTGTTGGAGGGCATCCGCCGCGTGCACGCCGGCGAAGTCTGGATTGACCAGCGCGTGGCCGCCGAAGTGATGAAGGCCATGACCCAGCCCGGGGTCGCCTCCGCCCCCGCCGAGCGCGCCGGGCTGACCCCGCGCGAGCTGGAGATTGTCTCGCTCGTCAGCCAGGGCTTCCGCAACAAAGAAATTGCCGAGAAGCTTTCCATCAGCGAGCAGACCGTCAAGAACCACCTTCAGAACATCTACGACAAGCTAGGCGTTTCTGACCGCCTGGAGCTGGCCCTGTATGCCTTGCACCACAAGCTGATACCTGCCTGACCGCAGGCAGGCCCGCCTGACGTTGGTACCCCCCTGGTACTTTCGTACCCCCCCGCTTTTCCTACCCCTGTGCGACTTCCTCTCTATTGTCCGCCGACCCCGTTCTTTCTAGACTCGCACGTGCCAGCAAAGATCGGATGGCGCTGGCAGAAGAAAGGATGGAAGAAGCGGTACGGAACTGAGTCCCTTACCCACAGGCAATGGAGGTGGGTAGGAGCGGGTTGGGACCTGGGATCGCCCTCCCCCGGGTTTCCTGGCCCGCTTCTCTTTTGAGCCCTCGCTTGCTCGCCCCCGTAGTTTTTCTGCTATGATGCCCGGCGCAGTTTTTCCCAAGAGAGAATCCATGGCCGAGAAAGCCCCTCCCGAGCTGGCAGGTCTGAAGGTCGAGTTCACCTGCAACGGCCGTACTACCCAGGAGACCGGCCGCCTGATGGGGGCGGCGGCCCTGGTGGTGGAAACCAGCCGCGTAGAGGCGCCCGATAGTCCCGTAGAACTCCAGTTTCGACCCCGCCCCTCTTCTCCCCTCATTCCCGTCAAGGGCTTTGTTTCGGCTCAGTTGGGCGATGGGCTGCGGATACACTTCACCGAGATTTCCGATGAGCACCGCCGCCATCTGATTGACCTGCTGTTTCGCCCCGGCGCCGAGCGCCGTACCACCCGGCGCGCCTCCCTGGCAACGCAGATTCGCTCCGTCGTCGGCGGAGAGCAGATTGTTGGCTACACCCGCGACATCAGCACCGGCGGGGTTTTTGTGGAGACGGAGAATCTTCCCGCCCGCGGAACGGAAGTGGCCCTCCGCTTCCGGCTGGCCCCGGACTCTCCGATTCTCGAGGTGCGGGCCACGGTGGTCTACGCCGTGGGCGGCGAAGGTATGGGATTGCGCTTCTGGGACCTGCCCCCGGATATTCAGCAGGCCATCGACGACTACATCGCCGCCCAGGAAGAATAGCAGTGGTTGCCTAACCTCGGGTCGCCTTGAGAATTGGCGGGTCGCGCCTTTAGGCGCGACATCAAGGCCGGCGCGCAGCGCCTTCCTCTCTGCCGAAGGCCGTTGCGGAGCGCGAAGCCGCGGAGCAGCATTCTCCCTCAAATGCGCTTATGGGCGGTTGCACAACCACTTCTAGTCCCTTTTGCCAGCGGAGTTCCTCAGGACTGGGCTTGGTCAGAAGGGGTGTGCCCGGGCCGGACGCTGCGTCGCCGCCGCCGCGAGGGGCGGAAGCGCTCGAGGGCATTGCGGTGCAGGTGGAGATGGTCACCGCGCGCGAACCAGACCACTAGGTGCCCGCCCGGTTCTTCCAGGCGGAAGCGCAGGGCGCGGCGGCCCAGGGCGACGTCCTTGATCTCGTCACTGAACTCGCGGTCGTCGCCGTGGCTCTCGCCGCAGCTCTCGCAGCAGCACTCGAGCTTCTCCCCGGTGTCGAAAACTAGGAAGAGCTGCTGGCCCTGGCGGATGACGCGCTCCACCCGCTCGGGGGCCACGAAGCGGTTCAAGTACTCGAGCGCGCACACCCGCTCTCCTGCGCGCCGCAGCCAGCCCAGCCCGTGCTCGCACTGGTTCTTGGAAGGCGTCTCGGAGGTTGATTTCTCGTCCATCGTTAGTCCTGGTCGGGGCGGTGGGATTTGAACCCACAGCCTCCTGCTCCCAAAGCAGGCGCGCTACCAGGTTGCGCCACGCCCCGGCCACTTCATCGTACCACGCCAAATTGGTGGATAAAAGCCGACCCGCTCGCGCGGTCACAGCCGACTGGGGGGTTAACGTTTCTTCTTGGCGGGCTTAGTGGGTTTTGCTGGCGCGGCCGCGGGCCTGCCGGCGCCGGTCAGCCGGAAGACGCGCAGAGTGGAGATGCGGGCGTTTTGCTTGATTTGCAGGCGCGCACATCCCACCGCCAGCAGAGTGGTGAGCGGGCTGACTTTGCCGCGCAGAAAATGCGCCGCGTGCTCGGCTCCGGCGCGCAGCAGCCGCTCGTGCGGCTCGAGCAAGGCAATCTCGTCCTCGGCCAGCTCTAGGGTTTCGTTGAACTCTACCTGGTAGGCCCCGTGCACCAGCGTCCACCACTGGTAACGATCCTGGGAATGCTTCTGGTGAGAGGGCAGAGGACTCGTCTGGGCCGCCGCGTATTCGCTGCCCCCGAAGTCCACCTCGCCGGTCGGATTCAGAATATAAACTTGCTTAGCCGTGAGCTCGACCG
>CAYTXK010000068.1:0-3070 GCA_964441645.1 uncultured Acidobacteriota bacterium | reverse complement strand
AGTTCCATCGCCGTCAGCCTCCTGGAAAAGAACACTCGGGCCGATCTGGCCGAAACTATAGCGCGAGAGCCGCCCAGCGTCCAGAGGCAAAACGGCGCCTGCGAAGACAGCCTAGAGGACCTTGTCTTTCGAGTAGCAGAGATCCTCGACCGGGCAGTCGGGACAGCGAGGCTTGCGCGCCTGGCACACCAGCCGCCCGTGCCAGATCAATTGGTGGGAAAATTCGATCCATCTTTTCTGCGGGATAATCTTCATCAAGTCCTGCTCGATTTTCTTGGGGTCGGTGTGGTGGCTGAGGTCGAGACGCTGCGCCAGGCGCGAAACGTGCGTGTCCACCACCACGCCGCTGGTGACGCCGAAGGCCGTGCCCAGGACGACGTTGGCGGTCTTGCGCGCCACGCCGGGGAGCTCGAGCAGCTCTTCCATGGTGCGCGGCACCTGCCCGCGAAATTTCTCCACCAGCAGCTTGCCCGCCCCCAGAATGGACCGGGTCTTGGCGCGAAAGAATCCCGTGGGGCGGATTTCCTGCTCGAACTGTCGCGGGTCAGCGTAGGCGAAATCTTCGGCCGTCCGGTATTTCTGAAACAGCGGCCCGGTGACTTGATTGACGCGCTCATCGGTGCACTGGGCCGAAAGAATCGTGGCCACCAGCAGCTCGAGCGGATTGCGGTGGTTGAGCGCGCACTGTGCCCGCGGGTAGGCGGCGTCGAGGCGCTCCAAAATCTTGCGCACCCGTGTCTTGAGCGGAAGCTTACGGGCGTTCTTCACCCGGCGGAAGCGTACGGGAAGAGGAAAGCGAGGGTGCGCCGCCGCTTCGGCCATGGAACGGCCTCAGCCGCCGAGCAGCCGCAGCACGTCGTCAATCGGCCGATGCAAGCAGGTAAAGATGGGCGTGTCGCGCAGCGTGTAGCGGCTGACGTCGGTTTCGCGCAGCTCCATCACCAGATCGAGGAAGTCTTCGGGATAATCCGACTCGAAGGCCAGCACAAACTCCTGGTCGTCGAGCCCGAACGAATAGGTGGTGTTCAGCTTCACCCGCGGGAACTTGTGCCCCAGCGCGATGTGCTCTTTCATCATCCCCTGGCGGGCCGATTCCGTCATCCGGTACCACTCGCGCGTCTTGACGAAGGGATAGATGAACAAATACTTGTGCTGGCCCGGCGTGACGCGCCCCCGGCTGTCGGACTGGCCTTCGTGCGTGTGCCCGACGAGATAAATGGACGACTTGGTCATCGAAAGGTAGGAGTAGGGAATCGTCAGGTACTGCCCTAGCCCCGTGGCCAGAAGTTTGGCCGACATCTCCTGGAACGGCTCGAGCTGGTAACCGACGCGCCACAGCAGAAAATCGCAGTCGCCCCGGATGCCCACCAGTGAGTAGGCGAGCACCGCCATTTCCTCTCCGGCATATTCCTGTGCCACGCGGCAGAAGTCGTGCTTGCCCCGCTCGCGCTCAGCGGCGGGCAGGCGGCGCCAGGCCGGGTCCACTTGGTAGAAAGTAAAATTGACGTATTGGCGGCGGCTCTCGCTCGCAGCTTCCGGCATGGGATTGTAACGCCTCCGATGAAAGTCCAACTATAGCACAGAGGCCGACAGACAAGAATGTCTGTCCTACCGGCTGCCGGCTTGCTTCTCGCGTAGATAGGCGAGAAGCTTCGCAAAGGCCTTGCCGCGATGGCTCCAGCGATTTTTTTCCTGCGGCGATAGCTCGGCGCCCGTCCGGCCTAGCGGCGGGATAAAAAAGAGAGGGTCGTAGCCGAAGCCGCCCGTTCCGCGCGGCGCCTCCAGAATCCTGCCTTCATAGAAATCCGAAAAAAGCGCCAGCGCCCGCCCGTGCCGCGCGAGGCCGAGCACGCAAACAAAGCGCGCGCCGCGTTTCTCTTCCGGCACCCCGCGCATTTCTTCGAGCAGCTTGCGGTTGTTGTTCTCGTCAGTCGCGTTCGGCCCGGCGTAGCGCGCCGAGCGCACGCCCGGCCGGCCGCCGAGCGCCTCCACCACCAACCCCGAGTCGTCGGCCACCACCAGGGCGTCGCTGGCCTGGCTGTAGTAGAGGGCTTTGTCGAGGGCGTTCAGCGCGAAGCTGGCGTGGTTTTCCGCGTGCGCAGGCAGGCGGTCGTAGTCGGGCAGCAGGGCCAGCTCAAAGCCTTCGGCCTCGGCCAGCGCACCGAGCTCGCGCAGCTTGCCGCGATTCGACGAAGCGAGATAGAGGCGCGACGCCACGGGTGGAAAGCGAATTTACCACAGAGTCGCAGAGCATGCAGAGGGCGCCCGGAGTAAGGCTCAGCGCTGGTTGAGCAAGACGGTGATGTTGTTGCCTTCGCTGTTGGCGCTGGCCACGTCGGGGCGGCCGTCGCCATTCAAATCCGCCAGCGCCACCGACCAGGGGCCGCGCCCCACAGGAAACGGCGAGCCGGGCGCGGGCGCAAAGCCCCCGCGGCCATCGCCGAGCAGCACCGCCACCGCGTCGCCGTTAACGCCGGTCACAAAGTCGGCGCGCCCGTCGCCGTTGACGTTGCCCACGCGAATTCGGTGCCCACGGTCGCCGGCATCCACCGGTGAGCCGGGCGCCGGGCGGAACCCGCCGTGGCCGTCGCCGAGCAGGATAGTGATTTGAGTGATGTCGTCGTGAGAGACCAACAAGTCGAGCGTGCGGTTGCCGTCCACGTCGGCGAGCGCGGTGAAGTAAGGCCGCGCCAGCGTCGCGATGGGGCTGCCGGGCGCGGTGGTGAAGCCGCCTTTGCCGTCCCCGAGCAGCACAGAAACGCTATTGCCGCGCACGTTGGGGTTGGCGATGTCGAGCGAGCCGTCGCCGTTCACGTCGCCGAGGGCGTGGTAGTACGGGTCGCGCCCGACGCGAAACGGCGAGCCGGGCGCCGGCGCAAAGCCGCCGCGGCCGTCGCCGAGCAAAACAGAAATGCTGGCGTCGTTTTGGTTGGCCGTGGTGATGTCGAGGTGGCCGTCGCCGTTCACGTCGCCCAGCGCCACGCCGTGGTTGTGCGGGTTCGGCGTGTTGAGGAACGCGAAGGGCGAGCCGGGCGCCGGCGCAAAGCTGCCGTGGCCGTCGCCCAGCAGC
>CAYTXK010000067.1:5153-9465 GCA_964441645.1 uncultured Acidobacteriota bacterium | reverse complement strand
CCGCGGCCGTGGTAATCCGCCACTAGGTGGAAAACCCGCACCCCGGCCTCGACGAGGGAGAGGAGTTCTTCCGGCGAGGCTGAAGTAAGACGCACACCCACCAGGCTGCGCGGAAAGCGCTTCTGAACTTCGGCAAAGAATTCCTGATTCCAGCTCTCCAGCTCGATCAAGGGAGGCTCGAAGTCGAGAGCCGGCAGGGAATCAGGCTCGTCGGGCTTGACCCGAGGGACAATCCAGTTGCCTTCCAGCTTGAATTTCTTGATGGCGGAGGCGGGCGCGAACAAAAGGGTCTTGGCCTCGCAGGCCGCCCGGCTCAGGATTTCTAGCGAGGTGGCGGAGAGCGCGGAGGGCGGCGGGGCGTCGAACAAAACCGGAACTGGCAGCGAGAAGGTTCGCTCAGTCCCGTTCACCGGCTGCCGCCGGGCGTCGAAGACCAGGAAGGGCGGCTTCGAACCCACGTCCACGCTGGTGGAGATGAACTCGCGCCCGTGGATGCCGTCGCGGGTGGGACGCACAATCTCCGACATGTCCGTCCACATCCCGTCCCATCCCTCGCCGCCGAAGGGCCCGCGATAGCCGGCGCCTCGGACCGGGATGCGGCCGCTGCGCGCCTCATACAAAACATTCTCCACGTAGACGGGGTTGAAGTAAGAGTCCCCCAGGCGGGCATGCTCGGGGTTGTGGGTGACCTGGACCATTTTCGGATGCTCGGTGGTGCAGCGCAGGCAGCCCACACACAAATGATCGCGCGGCGCAAAACCGCCTACCGGCCCCGAGAACACTCCGTAGAGGCACGGGCGGCTGAGTACGACTTCCTTGTTGCCGCGGTAGTGGATCAGCTCTTTGAGGAGAAGCAGCGCCAGGCGGTGCCGCTTGACCCGCACGCGAAAGCGATTGGGGGAGGGAACGATGTCGGAGGCAAGACCGGTCTCAATGTGATACCGATAATCCACAGTGGGCCCTAGACTGGTTAGCTCCTTGTCCTCGCTCTTGACTCCTGCGGGCGCCTTAGCACACTACTTCGTTCCCTGCCGGACAAACTCGCGCTGTCCACTCACACAGGGAGATGCCGCCCTAAACGCAGACCACCATACTATCAAGATTGGGAAAACGCGCAAGAGCCTTATTGGCTGCTGGATTGGCCCCGCGCTTTCAGCACCACGGTGCGGATGGCGTCAATCACATGCTCGGGTTGCTCGAGTTGAATCCAGTGGCCGCTGCCCGGGGCGATGGTGTGCGTGCCGCGAGAGGAAAGCTGGGCCAGCGCCACTCGATCCGTCAGCCGGGCGGGGGTGGAATTGCCCGCCGAGAGAACGATGAGGGGAATCTCGCCGTAGCTGTCGGTGGCGGCGACTTGGGCGGCGCTTTCGGCGAGCGAAGCGACTTGGTCGGCGATGGTCTCGAAGCACTTGGGCTGCGTCCAGAACGCCCGCGCGGCGGCCCGCGGCCCGGGCGGCAGTTTTGCGATGGGAGAGACCATCTGTTCCCCTCCCCGCAAGCGCCCGCCGGTAACCACTTTCACGCCCAGTCGCGCCCAGCCCACCGCACCGGCGCTGGCCAGCCAGGAAATCAGCCGCGCTACACCCAGTCGCGCCAAGAAGGCCCCGTAGCGAGCCAGGCGAACGCCGCCCTGCAGGCCCGTTTTCTGCTCGGGCGTCATTTCGAGCCACTCGCGGGTCGAGATAGGGTCAACCAGGACAATCCCCGCAACTTCGTCCGGGTATTGGCTGGCATAGAGGCGGGCGGTGAAGCTGCCGAAGGAGTGGCCGACCAGCACGAAGGGCGGCTCGAAGCCCGCCCGTCGAAGCAGCGAGTGCAGCTCGCTCACGATTTGCTGGCTGGTGCGCGGCCTAGGGCCAGGATCGCTCCACCCCAGCCCGGCGCGGTCGTAGCTACACACGCGCGCAAACGGGGCGACCTCGGGCTGCACCAGCGCCCAGCTCAAACAGGTGCCGGGAAGGCCGGAATCGAGCACCACGGTCGGCTGGCCTTCGCCCATTGAGTAGAGGTGGAGGCGGTGGCCGCCGATGTCTATCAGTTTACCGGGGGGTGGATAGCGGCGGCGGTCGCGGGCGCTGCCCACCGCCTGGTAGACCAGCCCGGCCAGCACGAGGAGCACAATCAGGGCGAGCAATCCACCCAGAAGCGCGGTCAGCAGCATCTCAAGGCCACCGTAGCTCACTGTACCAGCGTCTTGAAGGAAAATCTCTTGAACGGAAAGTTTGCTTGTGATGTATTCGCTGCCCACAACACGGGATTCTTGGAGAAACATTGAAGCGAAGGAAAATTCTGCGACTATGAACAGCAAGAAAAACTCACTAACTCTCTTTTTCCTTTTCCTGGTGGCCTTGCCGGCCACGGCCGCCAGAGTAACGGTGGACGACCTGATGCGCTTGCGCTCCGTTGTCGACGTGGCCATCTCCCCCGACGGCCAGCGGGTGGCCTACGTGGTCTCGACCCCCTCGCTGGAGAAGGCCGCGCACGAAGCGGTGCTCTACCTGGTGCCGGCGCGCGGCGGCGAGCCGCTGCGCCTCACCTACGGCACGCGTCTCTTCACCCAACCGCTGCCGCGGCCGCAATTGCGCTGGTCGCCGGACGGCTCGCTGGTGAGCTTCGTCGCCCTGGTCGAGGGCGTCCCACAGGTGATGGCGATGGCGGCGGCGGGCGGAGAGCCCTGGGCCATCACCTCCGTCAAAGATGGGGTCGCGATCTACGAGTGGTCCCCCGACGGCAAGCGCATCGCCTTCTCCGCTCCTGACCCCACACCCGCGGAGGAGGAGCAGAAAAAGAAAGACAAGACCTTTGTCATCGAAGTGGATCGCAACGAGCGCTGGCCGCGCCTGTGGGTGCAGGAAGTCAAAGAAGGCAAGCCCACGGCTCTCACCCCCACCAATCAATTCGTATTGGATTTTCAGTGGGCGCCGGACGGCCGCAGCCTGGTCTACGCCAGCTCGGCCATGAGCCGCTTCTATGCCCCCTACAACTCCCGCGTCTTCACCATTCCCGCCGAGGGCGGGGAGCCCCGCGCGCTGGTTGACCGCCCGGGAACCAACCACCGGCCCGCCTATTCGCCCGACGGCCGCTGGGTCGCGTTCGTTTCCTCCGGAGGGCAGGAAGGTATGGTGACCGCCAAGGGTCTGTTCGTGGTGGCGGCCGACGGACGCCCCGAATCGATCCGCAACCTCACCGCGGCACAGGAACCCTGGATTCAGGAGTTCACCTGGATGCCGGACAGCCGCTCGCTGCTCTACATCTCCGGCGAGCAGGCGGGCGGGTCGGGTGAGCACATGTTCGAGCAGCCAATTATGCAGGTATCGCTCGAAAGCGGCCGCCTCGACTCGCTCACTCCGGGGCCGACGGTCAACTATTCGCCCAGTGTTTCCGCCGACGGCCGCCTCCTTGCCTACCGGAGCGTCGAGAAACGCACCCTGGGCGACGTCTTTCTACTCGATCTCGCCAGCCGTGAGACGCGACGCCTGACTGAAATCAACCCCGAGCTGCGAACTCTGGAATTGGGCGAGCTCAAGGCCGTCAGTTGGAAATCCTTTGATAGCAAGGAAATCTGGGGCTTGCTGCTCACGCCGCCCGGTTATCAACCCGGCCAGCGCATCCCGCTCGTCGTCTACTGCCACGGCGGGCCCATCGGCGGCTTCACCTACGGCATTTTCCCGCAGTTCGCCCACATCCCCGGCCAGGTGGACCCTTATCCGAGCGAAGCCATGGCCAGCGCCGGTATGGCGATTCTTTTCCCCATGCCGCGCGGCGGCTCCGGCTACGGCGTGGCCGGCTGGAAGATGATCCTCAACCGCTGGGGCGAAGACGACTACAAGGACATTATGGCCGGGGTGGACTGGGCCATCGCGCAGGGGATTGCCGATCCGGAGCGGCTGGGAGTGATGGGCGCTTCCTACGGCGGCTACATGACCGACTGGATTGTCACTCAAACTAACCGCTTCAAGGCCGCCTCGACCGGAGCCAGCGTCAGCGACCTGACGCAACTCTATTACCTCTCGGACGCGGGCGACTTCATCATCGAATACTACGGGCTGCCCTGGGAGGCGAGCGCGTCGCTCGATGCCCATTCGCCCATAACCCACGTGCAGAATGTCTCGACACCAGTGCTCATCCAGCATGGCGAGCGCGATTTCCGCGTCCCCATCGAGGAGGCCAAGCGCTTCTACAAAGCGCTTAAGACGCTCAAGAAAACCGTGGAATTCGAGATCTATCCGCGCGGCGGGCACGTGAATTACGAGCCGCCCCTGGAGCGCGAGTACATGCGGCGGAACCTGGAATGGTTTATCCGTTGGCTCAA
>CAYTXK010000067.1:3340-5143 GCA_964441645.1 uncultured Acidobacteriota bacterium | reverse complement strand
CCTCGCCTTGAGGGCCGACGGCCGGGGACCTGTACCTAGTACAGTAGACACAATCCCCCGGGCCCCATATCCTCAACCGTTGAGCTTTTTTGGCAATCCTGGAACTTCCCCTCTCGATAGGCTTGAACTCTGCTGATTGGGAGTTACTGATGGCGGACCCTAATCCGTCGGCTGACAGCACAACGCCGGAGGCCAACCGGAGAAGAAACGAACGGGTTGACTTGATTACCCAGGTGGAGAGCCGGGCCACCCGCTCGAGCAGCATTGGTCGAACCAAAGACATCAGCGTGGATGGCCTGCTGGTTCAGGCCCGGGAGACCTTTGACCCCCAGACGGAGGTTATCTTTCGGTTGAATCTTCCGCCCCTCCCGCCCGGCCGCCTGGTCGAGGGCCAGGGGATTGTGGTGCGCACCCAGCCGGGGGTGGAGATGGCGATACGGTTTCTTCAGGTGAAAGAGGCTGACCGCCAGGCCATTGCGGAATTTGTCCGGCAAGGCGGCGAGGGCTTCTGAGGACTCCGGGAGCTAGCGGCGGTCAAGGGCGGGGTGGCGGACGTCGCGTCCGGCCACGATGTAAATGACGTCCTCGGCGATGTTAGTGGCGTGATCGCCGATGCGCTCTAAGTTCTTCGCCACCAGGATCAGCTC
This sequence comes from uncultured Acidobacteriota bacterium, assembly GCA_964441645.1. Classification (GTDB taxonomy): domain Bacteria; phylum Acidobacteriota; class Terriglobia; order Acidiferrales; family 2-02-FULL-67-57; genus CAYTXK01. Next base: position 4,496 of record CAYTXK010000067.1, on the reverse strand, counting down.
GAAGGCGGGAAAGACCACCGACGAGTTTTCCATCATGTAGGTAAGCAGCTCGCGGAAGATCTGATCGCGGGATTGATCCACCTGGTCGTCGCGGGCCAGCACGCTCTTAGCCAGCTCCACGTCTTTCCGCACCAGGGCATTCAGGCTGTCGCGGACCATGGACTCGGCCAGGTCGCTCATGCGGGGAAGATCAATGTAGGGCTTCACCTGCGGATGCCGCAGAATGCGCAGGGCCGACTCGGCCATGTTCACCGCCTGATCGCCAATGCGCTCCAGGTCGGCGTTGATGCGGGTGACGGCCAGCAGAAAGCGCAGGTCGCTGGCCATGGGTTGATGCAGGGCCAGCAACTGGGTGACGCGCTCGTCAATCTCGATCTGCATTTCATTGACGGCATTTTCTTCGGCGAGCACGGCCTTGCCCAGGCTCTCGTCGGCATGGAGCACGGCGAACGCCGCCTGGTGGACGGCCCGCTCGGCCAGGCTGCCCATCCACAGCAGCCGCTCTTTCAACTCGTCGAGTTCGTGTTCGAAGTGGCGTTCCATGGGTGAGTCTCCTACCCGAAGCGGCCGGTGATGTAAGCCTCAGTGCGGGGTTCGGCCGGCGTGGTGAAGAGCTGCGGCGTGGGGTTGAACTCCACCAGGGAGCCATTCAGCAGGAAGGCGGTGAAGTCGCTGACCCGCGCCGCCTGCTGCATATTGTGGGTGACGATGATGATGGTGTAGTCCTTTTTCAGCTCGAACAGCAGCTCTTCGATGCGGCCGGTGGAAACGGGATCGAGCGCCGAAGCGGGTTCATCCATCAGCAAAACTTCCGGGCGCACCGCCAGGGCGCGGGCGATGCACAGACGTTGCTGCTCGCCGCCGGAGAGCTGCAAGGCGTTGCGATGCAACCTGTCCTTCACTTCCTCCCACAAGGCCGCGGCGCGCAGAGCCTGCTCGACCCGCGTGTCCAGCTCGGCGCGCGAGCTTACCAGGCCGTTGACCCGCAGCCCGAAGGCCACGTTGTCGTAGATGGACTTGGGAAAGGGGTTGGGCGTCTGGAAGACCATGCCCACGCGGCGCCGCAGCTCAATCACATCGCAGGCGCGCCCGTAGACGTCCTGGCCGTCGAGCCGCACCAGACCTTGCGTTACAACGCCGGGGATGGTGTCGTTCA
>CAYTXK010000067.1:0-3330 GCA_964441645.1 uncultured Acidobacteriota bacterium | reverse complement strand
GCGTGGACTTGCCGCAGCCCGAGGGGCCGATGATGGCCGTGATAAGCTTTTCGTACAGAGGCAGGGTCACCGCGTCCACGGCTACGCGCAGCCGGTAGCGTATCGTCAGCTGCTCGACCTCGATCTTGACCCTTGGCGGAGCGCTCGCCGCTTCCCTCTCCCGGACTTGCGTCTTGAGCAGCGGGAAATCCCGCGTGGCTGTCATGGTCATCGCCCGCTCCCCGCCAGTATCCGCAGCCGAGAGCGGATGGCTATCGCCGTCAAATTTAGCAGAAAAGTCAACGCTAAGAGCACAAACACGGTGGCGTACAGCAAAGGTTTGGTGGCTTCGACGTCCGGCGATTGCGTGGAGAGCACGTAGATATGGTAGCCCAGCTCCATGAACTGGTCATTCAATCGCGTCGGCAGATGCGGCAGATAGTAGGCCGCGCCCACAAAGAGAATCGGGGCCACTTCCCCGGCGCCGCGGCTCACGGCCAGGATGCCGCCCGTCAACACACCGGACATCGCCTGCGGCAGCACGACGCGAAAAATTGTCTGGCTGTGGGTGGCGCCCAGAGCCAGGCTGGCGTCGCGGTAGGATTTCGGCACCGCTTGCAGGGCTTCCTCGACGCTGACGATGACCACCGGCAGCGTCAGCACCGCCATGGTGAGCGCCGCCCAGATGAGCGCTGGTTGGCCGTAGGTGAGCCGGCCGCCGAACGCTGCCGTGTCGATGCCCCGGCCCACAAACTGCACGAAGAAGCCCAGCCCGAAAAGGCCGAAGACAATCGAAGGCACCCCGGCCAGGTTGTTCACCGCCTGGCGAGTCCAGGAGTAGAGCCGCGATTCGCGGTGGGCGTATTCAGAGAAATAAATGGCCACCGCCACGCCCAACGGAACCACGAAGATGGTCATCAGCAGCACCAGCAGCGCCGTGCCGAAAATGGCGGGGAAGATTCCTCCTTCGGTCATGCCCATCCGCGGGGGCGCAGTAAGAAACTCCCAGCTCACTTTTTCCCAGCCGTGCAGGACGATATTGCCGACGATCACCGCCAGCATGGCGACCACCAGCAGCGTGGCCAGGGCGGAGAGAGCGATGAAAGGGTAATCACTGAATCGGCCTCTCACGATTACGCTCCCGTCAGGCGCCGGCGCAAGGCGGCCACCAGCCGGCTCCCCAGCCAGTTCAGCACGAAGGTGATGCCGAAGAGCAGCGTGCCGATGAAGAACAGCACGTGGTAGTGCGGGCTGCCGAAGACTACCTCAGCCAGTTCGGCGGCGATGGTGGCCGAAAGCGTGCGCACCGATTCCGAGAAGTTCAAGGAAGTAATGGCGGCGTTGCCGGAGGCCATCAGCACAATCATGGTTTCGCCCACCGCGCGCCCAAACCCCAGCACCACGCCGGCAAACACACCCGGCAGTGCCGCGGGCAGAACCACCGTCCAGGCTGTTTGCCCGCGGGAGGCGCCCAAGGCGTAGGCGGCGTGGCGATAGCTGCGGGGCACGGCGGTGAGCGCGTCCTCGCTCAGCGTGTAGATGATGGGAATCACCGCCAGCCCCAGCGCGACGCCGGCATTGATGGCATTCAGGCGGAAGTCGAAGTCAAAGGCGTCCTGGAGCCAGGTGGCCATCACCACCAGGGCGAAAAAGCCCAGCACCACCGAGGGAATTCCCGCCAGCAGCTCGATCACCGGCTTGATGATTTCGCGCAACCACCGCGGCGCGAATTCCGTGGTAAACACCGCCGCCAGGATGGCGAGCGGCGTGGCGAAGAACATGGCGACCAGCGTGACTTTGAGTGTGCCCAGCAGCAGCGGCGCCAGGCTGTATTTCGGGACCGTGGAGACCGGCTGCCAGACATAGGGCAAGGGCGCCTCCACGGTGCCGTAATCCTGGGGCAGAAACAGGGTTTCGAGCGAGACCTCTTTCTGCACCTCGGCGCTGGTGAGCACCGGCAAAGCTTCCCGCCCCACAAAGATGAAGATCAAGAGGATCAGGCTGATGACCACCACCGCGGTGAAGTGAATCAGGCGCGTAACCAACCGGTCCTGCCACTGGCGTCTCTGCGCCGGCGCCGCGACGTTCCAGGTTGTAGCGGTTGTGCTCATAAAAAAGTTTGGGGTGCGCCCGCAGTGCTAGTGTGTGTGCTTGCCTGGCGAGCGCACCCCTCCCTACAAACAACAGGCTTGTCGTCCTATTTCTTGGCGGTGACTTTTTCCTTGGTGCCGCCGCTCAGCTTGGCTACCGACGCCTGCCGATCGGTTTCGTTCAGGGGATAGTAGCCCACCTTCTCGACCACCTCCTGGCCTTGCTTGGACACGGACCACTCAGCAAACTTCTTCAGCTCGCCCGTGGGCTGGCCGGCGAAGTACCAGTACAGGAAGCGGCTGATGGGATAGCGGGCGGCCAGCACGTTCTCCACCGAGGGCTCGACCCCGGGAGTGTTGGCGTCTTTCTTTACCCGCAGGTGCTTGACACCCTTGCCGTAGGCGATACCGCCGTAGCCGATGCCCCGCATGTCCCTGGCGACGGCGTTGATCACCGCCGCCGTTCCCGGCAGCGTCTGGGCGGTCGGATAGTAGTCGGCGTTCTCCAGCACATGCTCCTTGAAGTACACGTAGGTGCCGGAGTTGTTTTCGCGGCTGTAGAGGAGGATGCGCGCATCCCGGCCCCCCACTTCCTTCCAATTCTTGACGGCGCCCGTGTAGATGGCTTTGAGCTGCGGGAGGCTCAGCTCTTCAATCGGATTAGTCTCGTGCACATACACCGCCAGGCCGTCCACCGCCACCGGCAGCTCCAGCACGTCTTTGCCCCGCTTGGCCTTGGTGTCGGCTTTCTCGACGTCCTTCATGGGGCGCGAGGACTCGGCAATGTCCGTGGTGCCGTTGATGAGCGCCGCGATGCCGGTGCCGGAGCCGCCCCCGGTCACCTGGATGCTGACCCCCTTGTTCTGCTGCATGTAGCTCTCGGCCCAGCGCTGGCCCAGAATCACCATGGTGTCCGAGCCCTTGATGGTTATGTTGCGCTGCTGCGCCGTCAGCCCCATTGCGCCGACCAGCACTATCAGCAGGGATAGAATCAGTGCGCCCTTTCCGTTCTTCATTGTCTCTTCTCCTTCCCCTTAGTGTCCGCCTGAATTGTTACAGTTCTGTGACAGCCCGGTTAAATCCCGGTTACGGCCTAAAACTTGTAGAGCAGGTCGATCTGCGACCGCTTCAGCCACCGCTCGTCGCTACCCAACAGCCGACCGACCAGCAGGGTGTAGCCCAGGGTGATGTTCTTGTAGGCCTGGTAGCCGAAAGTGAAGCGGTGGTTCACCACATCACCCTGGGCTACACCCTGCTGGTC
>CAYTXK010000066.1:0-9467 GCA_964441645.1 uncultured Acidobacteriota bacterium | reverse complement strand
CCGAGTATTGCTGGTACGTGGACCCGCTCGACGGCACCACCAACTTTGCCCACGGCTATCCGTTTTTTTCTGTCTCGCTGGGGCTGGTGGCCGGCGAAGAGCTGCTGGTGGCGGTGGTGCACGACCCGGTGCGCGAAGAAACTTTTCAGGCCGCGCGCGGCGAAGGCGCCTGGCTCAACCAGAAACGCCTTCAGGTAAGCAAGACCGAGCGCCTGGCCGAGAGCCTGCTGGCCACCGGGTTTCCCTCGAGCAAGCGCCATGAGAATCCGAACATTCTCTACTACCAGCGCTTCACGCTGATTTCCCACGGCGTGCGCCGCGACGGTTCGGCGGCGCTCGACCTCTGCTATGTAGCCTGCGGGCGCTTCGACGGCTTCTGGGAGTTGAATCTGCAGCCGTGGGACGTGGCCGCCGGCACACTGGTGGTGCGCGAGGCCGGCGGGGTGGTCACCGACTTCAACTCCATCCCCTATCAACTGGGCGGGCAGGAAATCGCCGCCTCCAACGGCCGCATCCACCCCGAGCTGCGCCAAATCTTCGCTGAGCTGGCGGAGCGGGCGCGCGTGCCCTGACGCCTCTTGCTTTACAATCGTCAGGGCGGGATGCTAGAGTCACGCAGCCGATCCATGATTTTCTGAGTTGCAGTGCCTTCGATGCCACCACGCGCACACCGGGGCCGACGCCGCCATCAAATCCACGTTACCCACCAGTCCATCTATCTGCCGCGCCTGGCGGCGGACTTTGCCGGGCTGCGGCTGGTGCAGTTGAGCGACATCCACCACGGGCTCTACACGCGTTTTGAAGAGGTTGAGCGGGCCGTAGAGCTGGCCAACAGCCTCTCGCCGGACCTGGTGGCGCTCACGGGAGACTTCGTCAGCAACTCGCCCAACTACATCGCTCCGGTAGCGCAGGCTTTGGGCCGGTTGCGCGCCTCCCTGGGCGTTTTTGCCGTGCTGGGGAACCACGATCACCGCGTGGGCGCTGACGCGATGGCCGCGGCGCTGGAGGAGAACGGAATTCGAGTGCTGCGCAACCAGCACGTCGCCCTGCGGCGCAACGGCTCCGGCGTGAGCCTCGCCGGGGTGGACGACCTCGGCTACAACGAAGACGACCTGCGGCTGGCGCTGCTGGGGACGAACCCCGACTGGCCGGCCATCCTGCTCTGCCACAACCCGGCGGTATTGCCGCTGGCAGCGGCGCGCGGCGTGGATCTGGTTCTCGCCGGGCACACGCATGGCGGGCAGGTGGACCTGCCGCGGCTGCGCTCGTTTGCGCTGGCCCGTGGTATGCGGCTTCCCCGGCAGATTCGGTACGGCTGGGACCGGGCGGGCGAGACGCAGATTTACATCAGCCGGGGCATTGGCACCGTGGTGGTTCCGGTGCGTTGGCGGTGCCCGGCAGAAATTCCCGTCCTTCACTTGCACGCGACCCCCGAGTCCGAGGCGGCGAACGGGAACGGCCATGCTGCTTGAGCCGGCAGCCCGGGTCTGATGCGCGCCGCTGAGCTCATCCAGAAGAAGCGCGACGCCGGCCAGCACACCCGCGAAGAGATTTTTTTTCTCGTCAACGAATACACCCGCGGCGCGCTGCCCGACTACCAGATGTCGGCCTGGTTGATGGCGGTTTTTTTCCGCGGGCTGACGCCGGCCGAAACCGCCGACCTCACCGAAGCTATGTTGCGCTCCGGCCAGGTATTGGATTTCAGCGACCTGCCCGGCGCCAAGGTGGACAAGCATTCGACCGGCGGGGTGGGCGACAAAACTTCGCTGGTCATCGCCCCGGTGGCGGCGGCCGCCGGCGTGCTTGTTCCCATGATTTCCGGTCGCGGCCTGGGCCACTCCGGGGGCACGCTCGACAAACTCGAAGCCATTCCCGGCTTCCGCGTGGGCCTGACGCTGGCCGAGTTCCGCGGGGCGCTGGCCGAAGTGGGCTGCGCGCTCATCGGGCAGACGAAAGAAATTGCTCCGGCAGACAAAAAGATTTACGCCCTGCGCGACGTTACCGCTACGGTGGAGAGCATCCCGCTCATCACCGCCTCCATCCTGAGCAAGAAGCTGGCCGAAGGCATTGAGGGGCTGGTGCTCGACGTCAAAGTGGGGCGGGGCGCGTTTATGAAAACGTTGGAGCGCGCCACCGAGCTGGCCGAGTCCATGCGCACCATCGGCACGCGCATGGGGAAGCGCGTGGTGGCCTTGCTCACCGACATGGACCAGCCGCTGGGCCGCGCGGCCGGCAATGCGCTCGAGGTGGCCGAGGCCGTCGAAACCCTGCACGGCCGCGGCCCTGAGGACCACAACCAGGTGTGCCGCGAACTGACCGCCTGGATGCTGCATTTGAGCGGGCAGGCGGGTTCAGTCCCGCAGGGCCGCGCCCGCTACGAAGAGTTGATTCACTCCGGGGCGGCCGCGGAAAAATTCCGCCAGATTATCGCTCGCCAGGGCGGCGACCCGCGCGTGGTGGACGAGCCGGCGCGACTGCCGCAGGCGCGCCACCGGCAGGAGTGGCCGGCGCCGGCGAGCGGGTATCTGGCTCAGATGGAGACGGAGCGGCTCGGGTGGGCGGCGATGGAACTGGGCGCGGGACGCGCGCGCGTCGAGGACGCAGTTGACCCGGCCGTGGGCCTGGTCTTTCACAAGAAGGTCGGCGACCCCGTGGAAGCGGGCGAACCGCTGGCCACGCTGCACTTCAACCAGCCGGAGAAGTTGGCCGAGGCGCGCCGGTGGCTGGAGGGCGCCTTCGTCATCGCGGCTGCTGCGCCTAAGCCGCGCCCGCTCATCTGGAAGACGCTGTCCTGACGGATTTGCTTAGCCAAAAACTCCGTGGAGGAAACCGATGGAACGTCTGATGGGTTTGCTGGGCATCGTGGTGATGCTGGGCATCGCTTACGCGTGGTCAACCAATCGCCGCGCTATTCAGGTCAAGATCGTGGCGGTGGGACTGTCGCTGCAATTCCTTTTCGCTCTCTTTGTGCTGAAAACCGAGGCCGGGATATGGCTCTTCCGGGGCCTGGGCAGCGTGGTAACGACGTTTCTGCACTTGTCGGAGGCCGGCTCGTTCTTTGTTTTCGGCCAACTGGGGCTGCTGAAGAGCGATTTCACCAACACGTACGGAGGCGTTTTTGCTTTCAGTGTGCTGCCGGCCATCATATTCGTGGCGGCGTTTTTCGCCATCCTCTACCACTACGGCGTGATGCAGAAGGTGATTCGCGTGTTCGCCTGGGCGATGACCCGCGCTCTGGGGGCGAGCGGCGCCGAGTCGGTGACCATCGCCGCCAGCATCTGCGGGATGGGGCAGACCGAAGCGCCTCTGGCCATCCGGCCCTATATCGCCAAGCTCACGCAATCCGAGTTGATGACGGTAATGACCTCGGGCTTTGCCCACGTAGCGGGCGGGGTTATGGCGGCCTACATTGCCTTTGGGGCGGAAGCCCGCCACCTGCTGACCGCCGTGGTAATGACGGCGCCGGGAACCATCCTGCTGGCCAAGATGCTGGTGCCGGAAACCGAGAAGCCGCTGACCGCCGGCGTGGTCAAAGTCGAGGTGGAGCGGGCCGACCCCAACGTGCTGGGAGCCGCCGCCCGCGGCACCTCCGACGGCTTGCACTTGCTGCTGAATGTGGCAGCGATGCTGATTTCTTTTCTGGCGCTGATTGCTTTTCTCAACTGGGTCCTGGGCAGTCTGCACGACAGCTTGATCCTGATGGGTCTTACCTATTTCCCCTCCAGCCTACAGGAAATCCTGGGCTGGGTCTTCAGCCCCATGGCCTGGCTGCTGGGTGTGCCGTGGGACGAGGCAGCGAAAGTCGGCAATCTTCTCGGCCTACGCATGGTGACCAACGAGTTCATCGCCTATGGCGACCTGGGGCGGCTGATTGCGGCCGGTGCCTTGAGCGAGCGCTCCATCACCATCTCCACCTTCGCGCTGTGCGGCTTCGCCAACCTCGGCTCCATCGGCATTCAGATTGGCGGCATCGGCGCCCTGGCGCCAGAACGACGGGACGACCTGGCGCGGCTGGGTTTTCGCGCCATGATTGCCGGCACACTGGCCAACTTCATCTCGGCGGCCATCGCTGGGATTTTGCTATGATGGCGCGCTCCCACAGGCAGGGATAACCGATGAGTTTGAGCGAGTACCACAAAGCCCAGGAAGCGGCGCAACTGATCCGGCAGCGCACGCCGCTGCGGCCTCATGTCGCGCTCGTGCTCGGCTCGGGCTTGGGCGCTTTTGCCGACTCGCTCACGGACCCGAAGAAGATCGCCTATACGCAGATCCCGTACTTTCCTGTGTCAACCGCGGTTGGGCACGCCGGCCGGCTGGTAGTGGGCCGCGTGGGAAAAACTCCCGTGGCGGTGATGCAGGGGCGCGCTCATTACTACGAAGGGTACACGCTTCAGGAGGTCGCCTTTCCCATCCGCGTGCTGAGGGAATTTGGCGTGCGCGTGCTGGTGGTGACAAACGCGGCCGGCGGCATCAACCGCCGGCTCCGCACCCACGGCTTGATGCTGATGACCGACCACATCAACCTTTTGGGAGCCAACCCGCTGCGCGGCCCCAACTACGAGGGCTTCGGCCCGCGCTTCCCCGATATGACCGAGGCCTACTCCAAGAAGCTCCGCGCCCTCGCTAAGAAGACCGCCCGCCGGATGCGTATGCGTTTGTTTGAAGGCGTCTACGCCGCCGTTCCCGGGCCGAGCTACGAGACGCCGGCCGAGATACGCGCCCTGGCCCGCATCGGGGCCGACGCGGTGGGGATGTCCACGGTGCCCGAGGTGATTGTGGCCAACCACATGGGCCTGAAGGTGGTGGGTTTTTCGAGTGTGACCAACATGGCGGCGGGCATCTCCAAGCAAAAAATCCGCCACGAAGAAGTTCTCGAGGCCGGCGAGCGCATGGCGGCGCAGTTGACCGCTTTCCTGCGGGCGCTGATGCCGGGGCTGGCGGAGGAGGCGAAATGACCGCCGTGCAACGCCGTCTGATCGCAAAGGCGCGGCGGGCGCGCCTGAAGGCTTTTGCTCCCTTTTCCAAGTTCAAAGTGGGGGCAGCGGTGGAAACGCCCCGGGGGCGCGTCTATACGGGAGCCAACGTCGAAAACGCCAGCTACGGTCTTACGCTGTGCGCGGAGCGCGTGGCCATTCTGCACGCCGTCGCTCAAGGCGAGCGCCGCTTCCGCCGGCTGGCGGTGGTGGCCGATACCAACCGCCTAACGCCGCCCTGCGGGGCCTGCCGGCAGATTATCTGGGAGTTCTGCGGCGATGTGGAAGTGATTCTCGGCAACCTGAAAGGGCAGTCGGCCGTTCATCGCATGAGCGCGCTGCTGCCGTTGCCGTTCGACGCCTCGCTGCTCTGATTCGAGGCTCGCTTATCGGGTAGAGGAGATGAAGGTGTCTCGACTCCGGTTCAGTATCCTCCTTGCCGTTCTGTTTCTGCCCTCCGCTGCCGGGGCTGCGGAGCGCGAGCGCGTGGATCTACTGGTGACCGGCGGCACGGTGGTCACTATGGACGCTGCGCGCCGGGTAATCGAGAACGGCGCGGTAGCCATCCGCGGGGAGCGCATCGTGGCCGTGGGGCCCGCCGACGAGCTCAACCGCCGCTACCGGGCGCGGCGCCGTCTGCGCGCCCGTGGGCAGCTCATCCTGCCGGGTTTCATCAACACCCACACCCACGCCGCCATGAACCTCTATCGTGGGGTGGCCGATGACCGCGTGCTGGAAGAGTGGCTGCGGGACTACATCTTTCCGCTGGAAGCCAAGCTTACCACCGCCGACCTGGTCTACTGGGGAACCAAGCTGGCGGCGCTGGAAATGATTCTGGGCGGCACGACAACTTTCGCCGACATGTACTACTTCGAGGACGAGGTAGCGCGGGCGGCCAGCGAAGCCGGGCTGCGCGCCGTGGCCGGCCAGACGATTCTCGATTTTCCCGCGCCCGACTTCCGCACCCCGGCCGAGGCCTTGCGCCACACCGAGGAATTCATCGTGCGCTGGCGCAATCACCCGCTTGTCATTGCGGCGGTAGCGCCGCATTCCGCCTACACCTGCTCGGCCGAGACCTTGCGGGCGGCCGCCGAGCTGGCCCGCCGCGCGGGAGCCCCGCTGCTGATTCATCTGGCCGAAAGCCCGGGCGAGATGAAGGCCGTCCAGGAACGCACCGGGCAGACGCCGGTGCAGTACCTGGCGGGCCTGGGGGTGTTCGAGGGGCGCGTGCTGGGCGCGCACTGCATCTATGTGGACGAGGCTGACCGCGCGCTGCTGGGCCGGAAAGGCGTGGGCTGCGCGCACAACCCCACCAGCAACATCAAGTTGGCGAGCGGCATCGCTCCCGTGGTGGCGCTGCGGGCGGCAGGCGTAGCGGTGGGGCTGGGCACGGACGGCGCCGCCGGCAGCAACAATGACCTCGACTTGATGGAAGAAATGGACTTGGCGGCCAAGCTCCAGAAGATAGCGGCGAACGACCCGCGCGTCCTGCCGGCCCCCGAAGCTCTGGCCCTGGCCACTATCGAGGGAGCGCGAGCGCTGGGGCTGGAGAAGGAAATCGGCTCGCTCGAGCCCGGCAAGCGCGCCGACATGATTTTGCTGCGGCGCGACGCCCCCCACGCCATCCCCAGTTATGACGTCTATTCATTGATTGTCTATTCGCTCAAGGCCAGCGACGTTGAGACCAGCCTCATCAACGGCCGCGTAGTGATGGAGCGCCGGCGGGTCTTGACGCTCGATGAAAAAGAGATTCGCCGGCACACCGAGCAGTATGCCGCCCGGGTGCGTGAAGTGATCGGGGCCCGGCGCTAGCTCTTAGTGGCCGCCGCCCGAGCCGCCACGGCTGCTGGAACGGGTTTTGTGGAGCTTCAGCGCCATGTTGCGCAGGGTTTCCGGGACGTTGCGGTTCTTGGTTAGATACTTGAGGTCGTGGTCGGTGAAGCGGTTGAGCAGGCCCAGGGAGACATCGAGGGGGGTGCGCGGGTTGTTCACCAGATTGCGCACCACGCCGTAATTCTTCAAGAAGCTCCGCTGGGTGCCCAGAATGCGGAGGGCTTCTTCGGCGATGTTCTTCATGGAGGCGAAATTTTCCACCTCGCTGTCGCCCAGCTTGGGAGAGGCCAGGACGGCGCGGTAGACGACCTTACTGGGGTCGCGGACCAGGAGAAGGCGCTCGTCCTTGCTGCCTTTGAGCGCCACCTGCACGCGTTCCGACACCGACAGGCGCGCAACTTTTTGCGTCAGGCTGATTCGTTCGCGCTTCCGGTCGTCGGGAGCGTGGGCTTCGTGCTCTTCCTCTCGACTCAGTGCTTCCATAACCTGGGCGTGGTCGTCCGCCCCGGAGGGGGGCGGCAGGGCTTCGAGGCGTTGACGAAGCTTAGCGGGCAAGTCTTGGCGTGCAAGCACGGCTTTGACCAAGCCGGGTAGATGCGCCAGCCGACCTTTGTGGCTGGCGATTCGCTCAATCTGCTCAGGGGACAAGCGCGGCGCCAGGGGCGCAAGCGCGTGGTCATCCGCGTTGGCATGATTGGCGATGGCGCTTACGAGGCTATCGGGCACACTTTTTTGGGACGCAAAATAGGCGAGCACTTCGGGGGAGGCGTCGGGGGCGGCCAGGGCCTGAGCACACTTTTCGACCGGCCAGGAGGCCAGCGTTTTCTTGGCTGTTTCGCTACAGGTAGGGTCGGCGTCGGAGGTCAAAAGAATCAGGATTTCCAGCAGCTCCTCGGCCGCCACCGGGATAGTGCCGCGTGAGGCCTGGCGTTTGATGATACGCGGGGCGGTGCCCTGCCGGAAGCTTTCCAGGATGGCCCGTTCTTCCTTGGGGGGCGAGACCATTGCTAGGGCTCGGCGGGCCTCAAATCCTTGGCGGTGAGCACAATTTTCTTGCGCTCGCCGGGGTTCCCCAGAGGGGCCAGGGTCTCGCTGTTGAGGGTGAGTACGACGGCGCTGGCGTTGCCGGTGATGAGCTCGATGCGGTCGCTGGCCTGGAAGTTACGGGTTTCGCCGGGCTTAATCACGCCGCGATAGCTTGGTTCTCCGTCCACCGCCACGCTCACCCAGGCCTCCTCCAGAACATCAATTTGCAGACGCAAGTCGGCTGTGGCGGGCGTCGATGGCAGAACCGTTTCCGAAGAAGAACTGTTAGCCGCTGGCAGGGCGCCGTTACCAACAGGCGAGTTAGTCAGCGAGGGTAAACTTACTGGTTGGGGAGGATTAGTCGGAGCGGCTTCCGGCTGCGAAGCGTGGGGTTCTTGCGAGGCCGCAGCGGGGACAGCAGGTGTGCGCGCTGGCCGGGCCGAGGCTTCGGCGGCGCGCTGGGCGCGGACTTCGTGGATCAGGTAGGCCGCCACACCGAAGACCGCCACCAGCGCGAGAAAACTCCACAATCCTGTGCGAGCGGCGTGGGCGGGTCGGCTGCTTGGAAGCGGCGCCGCATAGTGGGCTACCATCTCCGGCTCCTCGTGGGCCGCGCGCAGGTATTCCGCCATCCAATGGCGCTCATCAAGCTTCATGTAGCGCGCGATGGCACGCACAAAGCCGCGGTTGAAAATGCCGCCGGGCAACTGGTCAAAGCGGTCGCTTTCCAGGGCGCGCAGATACCGGGGGCCAATCTTGGTAGCTTCGGAGAGCTCGGGCAAGGTAATCCCGCGCAGCTCGCGCTCGTGACGCAGCCGTTCGCCGAAGGACCCCATCGCTCAACCACCAACCGGGGAGGATGCTCGGATAATAGGGCGCGTCCCCAAGGGTGTCAATGGGCAATTGACTTGTTGTGGCCGGACAGGCAGGCCGGTATAATAAGCCCCCTCTGGGGGGAATAGCGGGTCGGCGGGAAGCACCGGAGACCGATGTCCCCACGAAAAGCCAAAGCAGGCGAGGATCGGCGGCAGGATAAGAATCCCCGGGCGGCCTCTCTAGGGGCGGGGCGCGTGCCCGTCACCCTTCCGGGCGAAAGCCCGCAGTCCTTCGTCCACGACATCGCCAAAGCCCTCACCTCCACTCTTCAGCTCGACCAGGTCCTGAAAACCATTATGGAAAAGGTCAATGAGCTGATGTCGCCGGACACTTGGTCGCTGCTGCTGGTGGATCAGGAAACCAATGAGCTCTACTTCCAAGTGGCCACCGGCATGGCCGCCGAGAAACTCAAGGACGTCCGCATCAAGGTGGGCGAAGGCATCGCCGGCTGGGTGGCGAAGACCGGCCAGGCCACCATCGTCCCTGACGTCAGCACCGACCCGCGCTTCTCGGGCAATGTGGACCAGATCACCAACATGCAGACGCATTCCATCATCTGCGTGCCCATCCGCACCAAAGAGCGGGTGCTGGGCATCATCGAGATCATCAACTACGTCGGCAAGCGGGACTTCGGGCCCGAGGATATGGCGCTGCTGCAGGCGATGGCCGACTACGCCGCCATCGCGCTGGAGAACGCCATTCATGTCAAGCGCATCCACGAGCTGACCATCACCGACGACGTCACCTCGCTCTACAACG